>NZ_JBSVWQ010000016.1:0-60885 GCF_054071215.1 Pseudomonas sp. SDO5522_S412
AGGTACACCGCAGTGATCCCATCGCAGCCTCGCCGGAGCTCGACAGCTCCCACATTTGATCTTTGCTGCCTTGAATAGTGTTAAACGACGTTCTGCTCGGCCGACCAGTTGGCGTACCACTGGCGGAACAGCGCGTACTGGTTCTCTGCATAACGACGCTGGGCATCGCTGAGGGCATCGGTCTCGTTGAAGTGCAGGGTGTATTCCTTGTCGCCGTTGAGCACCATCAGATGCTTGTAGAACAGCACCAGGTCGCAGCCTTCGTCGAAGGACGACAGCACCGCCAGCGCCGACTCCAACTCCCGCGCCTGGCGACGTGCAGTGGCGTCGCCCTTGGCGGCTTTCTTGCTCAAGGCCACCAGTTGCAGGACTTCCCGTGGCAGTGCATTGCCGATGCCAGTGATTGCGCCGGTGGCGTTGCAGTTGACGAAGCCGTGCACCACTTGGGTATCCACGCCGACCATCAAGGTCACGTCATCGTCCTTGGAGGTGATGTGTTCGGCCGCGTAGCGCAGGTCTGCAGCACCGCCGAATTCCTTGAAGCCGATCAGGTTCGGGTACTCGCGACGCAGTTCGAAGAACAGGTCGGCGCGGGTGGCGAAGCCGTAGTAAGGGCTGTTGTAGATCACCGCCGGCAGGTTTGGCGCCGCCTTGAGGATGGCTGCAAAGTGATCCTTTTGCGCCGTCGCCGATGCGCCACGGGACAGCACCCGCGGGATGACCATCAAACCATGGGCGCCGACCTTCGCCGCATGCGCTGCATGGGCCACGGCTTCACGGCTGTTGACCGCGCCGGTGCCGACGATGGTCGGCACACCGGCGGCCACCAGGCGCGCCACGCCTTCCTGGCGCTCGGCCTCGGTCAGCAACGGCCAGTCGCCCATGGAGCCGCAGTACACCACCGCGCTCATGCCGATATCGATCAGTTCGCGGCCCTTGGCGACCAGTGCGTCAAAGTCCGGTTTGCGCTGGGCGGTGCACGGCGTCATCAATGCGGGGATGCAACCGGTGAAGATAGTGGTATTCATTGTTTCAGCTCCAGTTTGATTGAAGGGGCGGGGGCGGTTCAGATGCCCCACGCGAAGGGGTCCTGTTCGTCGATCAGCAAGGTGCTGTCGGCGGTCATGTAGGCGCGGCCGGTGATGGAAGGGCGCACACGTTCGCCCTCCCATTCATAGCTGCCTTCGAATTGGCTGCCGGTGATGCTGGCTTGTATCCACGGCTCACCGGCGGCGAGTTTCCCGTCGGCCGCCAGGCATGCGAGCTTGGCGCTGGTGCCGGTGCCGCAGGGCGAGCGGTCGTAGGCCTTGCCTGGGCACATGACAAAGTTGCGGCTGTCGGCCTGGGGGTCGTCGGCGAACAGTTCGATATGGTCGATCAGGGCACCGTCTTCGCCGTGGATGCCCTGGGCTTCGAGGGCCTTGAGCATTGTCCAGGTGTAGTCGGTCAGGGCTTCGACGTTGTCCATTTCCAGCGCTTGGCCATGATCGGAAACCAGGAAGAACCAATTGCCGCCCCAGGCGATATCGCCGTGGACCAAGCCATGTCCAGGCACTTGCACCGAGACATGCTGGCGATAGCGATAGGCGGGCACATTGCGCAACGTGACCGCGCCGTCGGCGTGCAACGTGGCGCTGACCGGGCCGACCGGCGTGTCGATCTTGTGCACCCCCGGCGCGATCTGCCCCAAGTGGTGCAACGAGGCAACCAGGCCGATGGTGCCGTGGCCGCACATGCCGAGGTAGCCGGCGTTATTGAAGAAAATCACGCCGCAGGTGGCATCGGCCGAGACCGGCGCGCAATACAGCGCGCCCACCAGAACATCGTTGCCACGGGGCTCCAGCAGGCACGCCCTGCGCCATTGGTCATGCCGGGTGCGCAGGTCGTCGAGCTTGTCGACCATGGTCTCGCCGGCCAGCGTGGGAAACCCCGTCATCACCAGGCGCGTGGGCTCGCCGCCGGTGTGGGAATCAATGATGTGCACTCGTTTCATAGAACAATCCATCCAGTGGTTGGCTGAGGCTCAGGAAGCAAGCTGCACTCGGCCGATGTCGGGCTCAGGGGCTTCGCTTTCGTCGTCTTCGGTTTCCAGGCGAACCAGGTGCGCCGGCACGCCGGTGGCCGCGCCCCAGTAATAAATCCCCAGCGCGCAAGCGGCGACGACCACGGTGTCGAAGGGATGGCCGAGGATGCCCAGGCCACCGAAGCTGCCGAGCTTCGACAGGATGATGGTCACGGCGTAGAAGCCGATCAGCCAGGCGGAGGAGCGAACCTGGCGGCCCAGGCTCAGGTGCAGGGTCGGCACAAAACGGCCGCACAGCAGGTACACCACGAACATCAGGATTTGCAGGCCGAGCAGCCACGACACGGTGCTCCAGCCGGACCAGTAGACGATCAGCGCGGCGATGATGAACGACAGGGGGCCGAGCAAGCCCATCCACTTGACCCGGAACGGGCGCGGCAGGTCAGGCGCATTGCGGCGCAGGGCGGCCACGGACACCGGCGCCACGGCGTAGCTCAACACCAGCGCGGCGGACACCACGTTGATCAGCGCTTCCCACGACGGGAAGGGCAGGGTCCAGAACACCGACAGGCCAAAGGTCAGCCACAGCGCCGGGCGCGGGATGCCGGACTTTTCGTCGATGCGGGTGAAGATCTTGAAGAAGGTTCCGGTTTGCGCCCAGCCGTAGATCACCCGTGGCGTGGCGTTCATGTAGATATTGCCGCAGCCGCTGGGGGAGATCACGGCATCGGCGACCACCAGGTACGCCAGCCAGCCCACGCCCAGGGCGAGCGCGATGTCGCGGTACGGCAGGGCCAGTTCCTTGGCGACGCCGGCCCAGCCGTTGGCGAGCATTTCGGTGGGAATGCCGCCGAGGAAAGCGGTCTGCAACAGCACGTAGATTGCAGTGGAGAGCAGCACCGACAGGATCAGTGCAATCGGAATGGTGCGTTGCGGGTTCTTCACTTCGCTGGCCACCGAGATGATCGGCGTCAGACCCAGGTAGGCGAAAATCACCCCGCCGGCAGACACGGCCATTTCAATCCCCGACAGGCCGAACGGCGCGAAGCCCTGGGCGTGGAAATTCTCCGGCTTAAAAAAGGTGAACAGCACGCCGATCACCAGCAGCGGCACGATGAACTTGAACACGCTGACCAGGTTATTGGCCATGGCGAAGGTCTTCACGCTGCGGTAGTTGAGGGCGAAAAACAGCGAGAGCAGCGCAAACTGCACGAACCAGCCGAGGACGGTGGGGTTGCTGGAACCCGCCTGCGTCAACTCGGGAAACCACGCCGCGGCGTATTGGCGTGAGGCGACCACTTCAATTGCCACCAGGCTTGAAAACGCGATCAGCGTGATAAAGCCCATCAGGTAGCCCAGCAGCGGGCCGTGGGAATAGACCGGGTAGCGCACCACGCCGCCGGCGCGGGGCAATGCCGCCCCCAGTTCGCAGTACACAATTCCCAGTAGCAACACGGCGAAGCCGCCCAGCAACCAGGAAAAAATCCCCGCCGGCCCGGCGATGGCGGAGACGTGACTGGCCGCGAACAGCCAGCCCGAACCGAAGATCGCTCCCAGTCCGATAAAGGTGAGGTCGATCAATGAAAGCTGTTTCTTGAACTTGCCTTGGGCTGACATGGCGGCGCCTTCTTGTGGGTTATTGGATAGGCATGCAGTGGCCATACAGTGAACCCATCAACGGCGCCGCGATTGATGTTTTGCGCAGGCTGCGATGACGAAATCAGCACAATTGCGAGTGCTCGACAGGGCCACCGCCATGCGGCAATCTGCTCGCCAGGCACCGCCCGCCGGGCGCCTGGCCTGTCCGTAAAATGCAGGAGAGAGCGTCATGATGCAGAGCGCGTTCGCGACCCTATGCCAAGGGAGCGAGTCGAATCGTCCACAGACCATCGAAGAATTACTGGCCGGCGTGGGGTTGCTGTTGCCGATGCTGGACGTGATTCCCAATGCCGCGATCTTTATCAAGGACGTGCAGGCGCGCTACGTATTGGCCAACCGCACCCTGGTGCAGCGGTGCGGCTTGAAGGACTTGCAACCGCTGTTGGGAAAAACCAGCGCCGAGGTATTTCCCGCGCAGTTGGGGCCCGGCTATACCGAGCAGGATCGGCGGGTGCTGGAGCAGGGATTTGTCCTCGAAGACCAGTTGGAACTGCACCTCTACGGTACCCGCGAGCCGGGTTGGTGCCTGACCCACAAATGGCCGCTGTACAGCCGCGACGCTGCAATCATCGGCCTGGCGGGCATCTCGGTCGACCTGCAAACCGCCAGCGAAACCCACCCGGCCTATCAACGGCTGGCGGCGGTGGACGAGCACATCCGGGCGCATTTCAATCGGCGGGTCACGTTGGGTGAACTGACGCGGATCGCCGGGATTTCCGTGGCGCAACTGGAGCGCTACTGTAAGCGCGTGTTCCACCTGACACCGCGCCAGATGATCCAGAAGGTACGCCTGGAACATGCGCACCGGCTGCTGCATACCGAGCTGCCGATCACTGAGGTGGCGTTGCAGTGCGGGTACACCGACCACAGTGCGTTTACCCGGCAGTTCAAGGCGTTGACCGGGTTTACGCCGCGCCAGTATCGGCAGGCGACGAGTGCGCAGTGATTCTAATTGATATCTTCTACGTACAATCGCCACTGGCCAACGCCGGCCGGGCGGTTTCCCCCTGACTCAGTGGGTTTGCGTGACCTTCTTCAAAAACCTCGGCTGATCCGGATTACGCCCCCGCTCCACGGCCAGTTGCGCCGCGATCAGGTAAAACCCCTGGATCATGGTGAACGGCTCCAGCAATTGATGCGCGGTTGGAACGCTGGGCAGCAATCCCGCACAAGCGGTGCCCCGTGGCGCCACTACCATCACCTTGGCGCCGCGTGCGCGCATGTCGTCGGCGAACGCCAGCGTGCCCGCTTGCTCGGGGCCCGAAGGGGCGAACGCCAGCACGGGATAACCTTCCTCAATGATTTCCATCGGCCCGTGCCGGACCTCGGCGCTGGAAAACGCTTCGGCTTGAATGCCTGAGGTTTCCTTGAGTTTGAGCGCGGCTTCCTGGGCAATCGGCAGGGCGGCACCGCGACCGATCACGATCATCTTGTCGGCGCTTTGCAGTACGTTGAGCACCGGTGACCAGTCCTCGCTCGCGGCTTCATTCATCTGCCGTGGCAGCGAAAGTAGCGCTTGACCCAAGGTGTTATCTGCGGCCAGGCGGGCCACGATTTGAGCGCTTGCCATTAACATCGCTACATAGCTTTTGGTCGCCGCCACGCTTTGTTCCAGGCCGGCGGGCAAGAGGATTTCATGCCCGGTGATGGCCGCCAGTGGCGAGTCCGCCGTGTTGACCAGTGCGACCGAGGCCGCACCCTGTTGTTGCAGATACCTCACGCTGTCGATCAAGTCCGGGCTTTTACCGGACTGGGAAAAGGCGGCCACCCAGCATTTTTTCAGGCGCAGCGGCGGTTGTTGCAGGCTGGCCAGTGACAGCGGGATCGACAGGCAGGGCACGCCCACCAGGCTCATCATCGCGTAGCTGAAATAGGCGGCTGCGTGGTCCGAACTGCCGCGCGCGACGGTGATGATCAGTTCGGGCAAGTCGCTTTCCAACTGCGCGACCAGTGCGCGCACGGCGCGGTCATCATCAAGCATGCGTTGCAGGATAGTTGGGATCGACGCGGTTTCACTGAGCATCAATGACATGACTCAACTCCTGATAAAGGGTGTTGCCGGCGTTGAGCACCTGCTGCGCGATGGCGTTCAAGCCGACGGCTTCCATGGCCATGCTCAGGGCTCCCCACAGCGGTGCGTCGTGGGTGAAATGCGCAGCGGCGATAGTGGGCGGGAAGGGCACCACGCGGCGGATCAGTTGTTCGAGGATCGGCGCCAGTGTCGAGGCCTGGCGGTACAGGCCACCACCAATCGCGATGCGCTCCACATCCAGCGCCACCGCCAGGTTGGCCACTTGCACGGCGCACGCGGCGATCCGCAGCTCCAGCGCCTGGCGTACCTGCGGGTCGACGCTGGAAAACAGGTCCAGCGCCTGATGCCCGTGCCCAAGCATCTGCACCGCCAACTCGCTCAAGGCGTTACCGGAAAACAGCTCTTCCAGCGGCGCGCCACCGTGCTCATAGGTACGCCACTGATCAGGCTGCGCTGGGTCGAGAAACGGTGACAGCAGGTAGGCGATTTCCATGGCGGCGCCGTTGTGGCCGCGAATCAGTTTGCCGTTGGCAATCGCCGCCGCCGAAAGGCCCGTGCCCAGGTTCAGGTAGATCGCGTTGTCGACACCGGCCAGCGAGCCCCAGCGGACTTCGGCCAGGGCGCCGGCCTTTACATCGTTATCGAGGGCTACCGGGGCATTGCCAAACGCCTGGGCGATCAACCCTTGCAGGTCGAGGCGTTCGAAGCCCGGGGTGTTGGGCGCCATCAGCAAGGTGGGCCCGCGCACCACGCCGGGAAACACCGCAGCCACGCTCAGCACCGGCAGGTCGCCGAACTCGGCCACACAGGCATGGGCGGCATCCAGGATGCGTTGCAGTGCCGGCACGCCGGATAAACCGTCGGCGTGGGTCGCGAGAATCCGCGTGTTCATGCGCGGGTGTGCAATGTTGTAGCAGGCGACCTGCGTCTTGGTGCCGCCGACATCAATCGCCAGCAGCAGCCCTTGCCGGGGCGCCGCAGCGCCCGTTGTTTTCAATGGTTCGTGCATAACGCTCATCACTTATCGAAAGGCCACAGTTTTTGCACGCGCGCCCACAGCAGATAGGCCACGCTGCCGGCCGCTACCCACACCAGCGACCACTGGATTGGGTAAGCACCGGGGGCGTTATGGTTGGACGCCATATAGATATAAACCCAACCCAGCAGCGCGATAATCGCTGGTACCGGGTACAGCCACATTTTGTAAGGCCGGGCCAGGTGCGGCTTGGTCTTGCGCAGCACCAGCAACGAGATGATCTGCGCCACAGACTGCACCAGGATCATCACCGTGGTCAGCAGCTGAATCAGCGTGTTCAGGTCAGTCAGGCGTCCAATCATGAACCCCACAGATGTCAGCAGGCCCATGCTCAGGATGCCGTAGGTCGGGAACGCGTGCCTGGGGTGAACCTTGCTGAAGGCGTTGAAGAACACCTTGTCTTTTGCGGCTTCGAACGGCACCCGGGAACCGCCGAGCAGCCCGGCAAACACTGAAGCGACGGCAGTGATCAAGATCAGTACGGTGACGATCCCGGCGGCAGTGCTGCCCCAGGTTTCACTGAGTACGACCGAGGCTACGGACTTGTAGGCCGCGGATTCGGGGTCGAGCATGCGGTGCCAATCCACCACGCCCAAAACACCCACTTGCATCAACAGGTAGATGGCGAGAATGCCCATGATCGAAAACACGATCGACTTGGGAATCACCTTCCCGGGTTGCTCGACTTCACCGGCCAGGTACGCCGACGTGTTGTAGCCCAGGTAGTCATAAATACCGATGGTCAGGCCGCCGGCCATGCCCAGCCAGAAGCTGCTGTCGCCGAGGTTGAAGGCGCCCTCGGGGAAGCTGAAGGCCAGGTCGGCATGGAAATTGGTAAAGGCGGCGGCGATGAGCGCACCAATGCTGATCAGCATGATCACCCACAGCACGATGCTCAATTTGGCGATGGACTCGATCTTGCGCCACAGCATCACGATCACCAGCCAGATCACGGCGAGGCCGATCAGGTTGCCGGCGGTCTGGCTCATGTTGGGCCAGAACCATGTGAGGTATTGCACGAAGCCGATGATGCCGGTGGACATGATCAGCGGGATAAACAACATGGCCGTCCATACGAACAGGAACGGCAGCAGCTTGCCCGTGCGCTTGCCGAAGGCTTCCCGCAGGTAATTGTAAGTACCGCCCGCGCCGGGCAGCGAGGCACCGAGTTCGGCCCATACCAACCCGTCACACAGGGCGAGCAAGGCGCCAAGGATCCAGCCGAGGTAAGCCTGGGGGCCGCCCATGATCACGATCATGGTGGGAATGGTGATGAATGGCCCGACACCGCACATCTGGCTCATGTTCAGGGTAATGGCGGGGAACAGACCGATTTTGCGTTTGCCGTTGGGCAAGTCCGGATCGACGGGTGTCAACGTGCTCATGGGGGAACGACCTCTTAATCGAGTGACAGAAGGGGACAAGGGCAGTTGCAAAGGGATTGCGTGCCATCAAGGGCTTCTATCGACCCGTCATTGTTTTTATGGGGCGTAATCGGAAATTGCTGCAGGCGCAATCGTCCGAGGCGCTAAGAAAAGCACGATGCGAGTATTAATTCAACTTGATTTAATTAATCGCGGCGACGGATTATCAGCTCATGAAAAATCCCAAGCTCAAACGTGCGGTGACCACCGGCACCAACGCCGAACATGCCCGACAGCACAACCGTCGGGTGATCCTGGAAGCCATTCGCCAGAGCGGGCGCCTGACCCGCGCTGATCTCACGCGGCTGACCTCGCTGACGGCGCAGACGGTGTCGAACATCGTCACCGAGCTGCAGGAAGAGGGGGTCTTGCTGGCCCATGCGGCCGAGAAGGGCGGCCGTGGCCAGCCACCGGTACCGTTGTCGCTGAACCCCGAAGGCGGCTACTCGATCGGCTTTCACGTCGAACAACATCGCATCATTGCCGTGTTGCTGGACCTGCTCGGCGAGACGGTGGCGCAAGTGACATTGACGGTCAGCTACCCTACATTCGATCAGGCATTGCCGCTGATCGTGGGCTGCGTAAAGGATTTGCGCGGGCAGCGTGCGGGCGGCCGCTTCCTCGGCGTCGGCATTGCCTTGCCGGGGCCTTTCAGTGTTGAAGGCATGACCTGCGTGGGACCCACGGCGATGTCCGGCTGGGACGACCCGGGCATCCCGCTAAGGTTGCAGCGGGAAATCGGCCTTCCGGTGCTGATTGAAAACGACGCCACTGCAGCGACCATGGGCGAGCGGCTGTATGGCATCGCCAGCGGCCTGCATAACTTCGTCCATCTGTTTATCGGCAGCGGCCTGGGGGCTGGGCTGTACCTGGACAACCGCCTGTATTCCGGGCATTGGCACAACGCCGGCGAGATCGGGCACATGACCGTGATCCCAGGCGGCAAGACCTGTTACTGCGGTAATCAGGGCTGCCTGGAGCGCTACATTTCCATCGCCGCGCTGCTGGAGCACCTGGGGCATCCGGCCGAGCAGGACCTGGCGACGTGGGTCATGAATGACGAGGAACTCAATGAAGGCGTCGACGCCTGGCTCGACGAAGCGGCGCCCGCGTTGAAGCAGGCCATCAACATTCTTGAGTCGGTACTCGACCCGCAGACAATCCTCATCAGCGGCTTTCTGCCCCAAGCGATTCTGGTCCGGCTGATCGCCCGCCTCGAACCCCTGAGTCGCTCCATCAGCAGCCGCTCGGATCGCCTGCACCCACGCATTCAAATGGGCACCGCCGGGCACGACGCCGTGGCGCTGGGCGCGGCGGCGTTGATGATCCTGGCGGAAATCAGCCCGGACTACGAGGCGCTGCTCAAGCCGGAATAAACCCGGCTGTCAGCGGCTGGACTTCAGGGTTTCAAGCATCGCCTCGGCGGCCAGGGCATGGACCTTGCGCGTCGGGTGCCATTCATCCCAGTAGTAATGCGCATCCGGGTTTTCACACACCGGTTTCACGTCCGGATAGGTGTGTTGGCAGGGCGTATCGAGGTCTTTGAACCCAGCAACCTCGGGGGCGGCGCGCAGTTTGTCGCTGAACGCCACATGGTCGAAGTAGCTGATGCTGACCTGGTGGGTTTTGGCCAATGTGTTCAGCACTACCGGAAGTTTTTGTTCTAGCGTCTGCTGATAGTTTTTTGCATTCTCGACTTGATTGCCCTGCACCACCGCCGGCACATGAGTCAAATCCGTCGTGCCCACCACCATCACCTGCTTCGCGCCTGCAGCGATCAATGTCTCGGTGGCCGTCTGGATATTTGCCACGCTGTTCTGGCTGAGCACTGCAACCGATTCCGGGTGCGAGAAATCCGCCCATTCAAAAAAGTCGTTGGCGGAAATGAAGATGAAATACAGCGCCCTCGGGTCCGCCTTGTGTGCCTTGGCGGACGTCAGGTAATCAGCGATCTGGCCCGAAACGCCGGTGTCGCGCGCCGGCTCCATCCAGGTGTAGTAGTTGCCGTTGCCACTCTTGGCCCCGCCGACCGCGTAGTCGGTCAAGGGTATTTTCAAGGCGTGTGCCAGGTTCTCGACGGCAGTCGGGCCGTTGCTCCAGCGGCCTTTCCAATACAACGAACCGGGCAGTTCCTGCGCGTCCTTGACCTTCTGCGTGGCCAGGGTTTTGGTGAAGCGTTCGCCCGCGCCGTTGTCGGAGTAGCTATCACCGAATGCAAAAAGATGATCGTAACCAGGGGCGGCAAAGACGGTGGAGGCGGTCAGTACCAATAGAGCGGCCAAGCAAGTGCGTAGTGTCATTGGAAATCTCCCGGGCGGTCGCCCCAGAGTACCGGCGGCGCGGTATTTCCTCAGCGGCGGTTGCGACCTGTATGTAGCTGAGGGCGCAAGGACTGTCCCGCCCGCGACAGTCGTTCCTCAGTTGATGACGGTGATTGCACCTATCGCAATCGCCGCCAGCAACATCACCATCACCGTGCCCACGGTCCATTTCAGCGAGACGCGCTGGTTGTCGCCGTAGTCGATGTCCAGCAGGCCGCACAGCAGGTACGTCGAGGCCACCAACGGGCTGAGCAAGTGCACCGGCTGACCGATCAGCGAGGCAATCGCCATTTCCTTCGCATCAATTCCGTAGTGGGCAGCGGTCTGTGCCCAGATGGGCAGTACGCCGAAATAGAATGCATCGTTGGACAGCACATAGGTGAACGGCATGCTCAGCAGCGCGGTGATCACCGACAGGTAGGGCCCGGACTGTTGCGGCAGCAGCGCGATCAGGTTGTCGGAGATCGCCTTGACCATGCCGGTGCCGCCCATGATCCCGACAAAAATCCCCGCGGCAAAGATCAGCAAGGTCACCGCCATCACGTTGTCGGCATGCCGCGCGATGACTTCCTTTTGCTGCTTGATGGACGGGAAGTTGACCAGGCAGGCCAGGCCGAAGGCGATCATGAACAGGATCGGCAAGGGCATCAGGCTGATCATCATGCAGGTGATCAGGGCGATGGTCAGCACCACGTTGAACAGAAAACGCGGATCGCCCAGGCGAATATGCGCATAGCCCTTGAGCACTTCTTCCTCGCTGATGCTCACTCTGCCCAGGCGGCGGAACTCCATGCGCCCCAGCCACCAGGCGGCGAACAACACCCACACTGCACCGGCCAGCATGATCGGTACCATGCTCACGAACAGCTCGGTGATGTCCACATGCATCGCACTGGCCGCCCGGGAAAACGGCCCACCCCACGGCAGGATATTCATCACGCCAATCGACATCAGCAGCACGGTGGCCATGACTTGCAGGCGGATGCCGGTCAGCCGGTACAGCGGCAAAAACGCAGCGGTCGCAATGATGTAAGTGGTGGCGCCGTCGCCATCCAGGCCTACACACAGGCCAAGTACGGCGGTACCGACCACGATCTTGCGCGGGTCGCCCTTGACCAGGCGCAGGATCACTTTGATCAGCGGGTTGAACAGGCCTGCGTCGGTCATCAGGCAGAAATACAGGATCGCGAACGTCAGCATGATGCCGGTGGGGGCGAGCATCTTCAGGCCGTCGTACATCATGCCGCCCAGTTGCGGGGCGAAGCCGGCCAGGCAGCCGAAGACGATCGGTACCAGCAGCAGCGCCACCAGCGGTGACAGGCGCTTGCTCATGATCAGGTACATGAAGCAGACGATCATGGCGTAGCTCAGGAATATCAACATGGGTGTGCCTTCTTGTTGGTCTTATAGGGCGCCAGGCAAGTGACTGCCGGCTTTTTTCAGGGCGAACGAAGTCCCTGCGTGCTGCGCGCAGCGTTCAGTGCCGGTGGATTCAGCGGTGGGAAAACATCGGTTGGCCGGCGTGCTCCAGGTCGGCGACCAGGATCGAGCCGGTCGATGAGTCGGTGATGAACAGTTGCCGGTTGCCCTCGCCGCCGAACGCCAGGTTGGTCAGGGTGCGGCCCTCGGTGCAGCTGCGGATGCGATAGAGCGGTACGGCGTGGGGATCGAATACCCAGACGCAGGCATTGCCGGCATCGCACACGTAGAGGTTGCCGAGCGCGTCGAGGGCCATGCCGTCGGCGCCACTCACGCCGCCCGCCAGTGCGGTGAAGATCCCGACTTTGCTTGTGCCGCCGTCGCGCTGGATCGGCAGGCGCCACACCGCGTTGCCCCGGGTCATGGCGACGAACAGCGCGTTTTGCGCCAGGTCCATGACCAGGCCGTTGGGGCTCGGGCCGTTGTTGATCAGGCAGGTGAGCGTCTCATTTTCCAGGTCGTAGGCGAATACACGACCGGTGGGATCCTGTTGGCCGGTCTGCCCCTGGTCGGTGAAGTAGAGCTTGCCGCCAGTGTCGAAGAACAGGTCGTTCACACCCTTGAAGCCTTCGCTGCGGTGGTGAGTCAGAAACGGTGTGATGACGCCACTGGCAGGGTCCAGGGTCAGGATGCCGTGCTTGTAGTCGGCAATGAAAATACGCCCATCGCGATGGATCTTCAGGCCGTTGGGCCAGCCGTCGTATTGCACCACCAGGGTCCAGTTGCCGTGCGGGTCGATGCGAAAGATCCGGCCGTAGGGAATGTCCGTGACATAGAGATTGCCCTGCACATCGAAGGACGGTCCTTCGAGGAAGCTTTTCACTCGCTGGCCGGGTTTGTTGGCGTGCACCCACTCGGAGTCTCCGTCCTTGCAGAAAACCTGCGGCAATGTGCTGAAGACGCGAGTGGGCAAATCACGAGGCGGGGCATACAGGCTCACAGGATCAACTCCTACGGAACGGGCAAGGCACCTCTGAAAAGGAGGTAAGCCTTGTCTCATTATTGTTTTGTTCTGCTAGATAGAACGATGTGCTTTCTAATAGAACAAATGTCGAGGTTATTTCTTGGGCTGTCAACCCTGTCTTTTGCCATATCAGACCAATGCAATGAATTGGCTTGCCCGTTGATCAACCAAATATAAGTAAAAAGCGCTGGGCGCTTTTCGGATGTTGACAGTGAAAATTAACGCGCTCATTATTTATTTCAGAACATCGTTCTGTCAGATAGAACAAGTGCGAATTGACCTTTAAAGGCCTGGTGATGACCCCTAATAAAAACATCGACATTCTGATCAGCGAGGTAGGCCCGCGTGATGGCCTGCAAAGCGTCGCCGCGACGATGCCTACCGCGCTGAAATTGCAGTGGCTAACGGCTTTGGCCGACGCCGGCCTCAAGGAAATCGAGATTGGCTCATTCGTCTCCCCCAAGCTGCTGCCGCAGATGGCCGATGCGGCGCACTTAGTGGTGCATATGCGTCAACGCCGGGACGTGTTTGTCACGGCGCTGGTGCCGAACCTCAAGGGCGCCCAGGCCGCTTTCGACGCCGGCGTGCAGAAAATCACCCTGCCGATCTCCGTCAGCGAGCCGCATTCCCTGGCCAATATCCGCAAGACTCATCAACAGGTGTTCGAGGAGGTTCGCCAGGTCATTGCCCTGCGCAACGAACACTTCCCGAAGGTGCAAGTGGAGGCTGGGTTGTCGACGGTATTCGGTTGCACGATCCAGGGCGAAGTGCCTGAGGACGATGTGATTCGCATGGCGCTGCGCATGGCCGAGCTGGGCGTGGATGAGGTAGGGCTGGCGGACACCGTCGGCTATGCCAACCCGGCTCAGGTGCGCCGGGCGTTTATCCGCTTGCACAGCGAAATCGGCGCCAAGGCTGGCAGTGCCCATTTCCATAACACCCGCGGCCAGGGGCTGGCGAATGTGGTGGCGGCGCTCGATGTGGGGGTCACCACGTTCGACGCCTCACAGGGCGGGATTGGCGGCTGCCCATATGCGCCGGGCGCGTCGGGCAACATCGTGACCGAAGACCTGGTTTACCTGCTCGAATCCATGGGCCTGCGTACCGGCGTCGATATCGACAAGCTGGTGGCGGCACGTGAATGGCTGCAAAAAGGCCTGCCAGGCGAGCCGCTCTACGGGTTCATTCCGGATGCCGGCGTGGGCAAGAACTTCCACTACGCAGGGGCTGTACGATGAACACGCAGAATCACAAGATCCAGGCGCTGCCATTGGCGGGCATCCGCGTGGTCGAGTTTGTGCACATGGTCATGGGCCCGACCTGCGGGCTGGTGCTGGCCGATCTTGGTGCCGAAGTGATCAAGGTCGAACCGACGCCGGCTGGCGACAACACCCGGCGGTTGACCGGTTCGGGCGCCGGCTACTGGATGACCTACAACCGCAACAAGAAAAGCTTCGCCGTCGACATCAAGACCGAGGAAGGGATGGCGGCGGTGCGCAAGCTGATCGAAAGCGCCGACGTGGTCACCGAAAACTTTCGTCCAGGCGCCATGGAAAAACTCGGCCTGGGCTTTGAGCAGGTCAAGGCGATCAAGCCCGACGTTATCTACAGCTCCATGAAAGGCTTTTTGCCGGGCCCTTACGAACACCGCACTGCACTGGATGAGGTGGTGCAGATGATGTCCGGGCTCGCGTACATGACCGGCCCCGAAGGCCGCCCGCTACGCGCTGGTGCTTCGGTGAATGACGTGATGGGCGGGATGTTCAGCGCCATCTCGATCCTGGCCGCACTGTGGCAACGCAAGGCGACCGGGGAGGGCCAGTTTGTGCAGACCGGCCTGTTCGAGAACTCCGCGTTCCTGGTCGGCCAGCACATGATGCAGATGGCGACCACCGGCCAGCCGGCAGCGCCGATGCCCAGCCGTCTTTCAGCGTGGGCGATCTATGACGTGTTCAACGCCCGGGATGACGAGCAGGTGTTCATGGGCGTGGTGAGTGACAGCCAATGGCTGAGCTTCTGCCAGGCGTTTGGTTTTGAACAACTGGGCAGCGACCCCGAACTGGCGCGCAACACCCAGCGTGTGCATGCCCGTTCGCGAATCCTGCCGCTGGTGCGGGAGCGGCTGGCCACGCTGCCCAAGCAGCAAATCATGGACATGTGCGAGCAGGCCGGCTTGCCGTTCTCGCCGATCCAGCGGCCTCAGGATCTGTTTGACGATGTGCACCTGAATGCCTCCGGCGGCCTGGCGCACCTGACGCTGGATAACGGCGAGGAAGTGAAGGTGCCGATGCTGCCGTTTGAAATGAATGGCCGGCGTTTCGATACGCGCCTGAACGTGCCACAACTGGGCAGCCATTCGCAGGCGTTGCTTGAAGAGCTGGGTTATGCCGCCAGGGATGTCGACGCCTTGCGCGCTCGTGGCGTGGTCCGCTAGGTCCTTTTGTCGCCATTCCAATAACAATAATGTCGAGGAAACCCGTCATGGCAATTGTCACGACACCTGCATCAGGCGCCCCAGCCATCACCGCCGTGGTGCTGGATGCAGAGCAAACCCGCGTCCTGCACAAGGCCGCCTGGCGTCTGATCCCGCTGCTCGCCCTGGCTTACTTTTTCAACTACCTGGACCGCACCAGCGTTGGCTACGCCGCCTTGCAAATGACCGAACAGCTGGGTTTGACCGCCACGCAATTCGGCCTGGGTGCGGGGATTATGTTCGTTGGCTACTGCCTGTGTGAGGTGCCGAGCAACCTGGCGATGTACCGCTTTGGCGCCCGGCGGTGGATGGCGCGCATCATGATTACCTGGGGGATTGCGGCGGCTGCCACCGCCTGGGTCGTCGGCCCCTACAGCTTCTACGCCATGCGCCTGGTGCTGGGTGTGGCCGAGGCCGGGTTCTTTCCCGGCGTGATCTTTTTCCTGACCCTGTGGTTTCCTGCGCAGTACCGCACGCGGGTGCTGGCATGGTTTACCGCGGCCACGCCGATTTCGTTCCTGGTGGGCGGCCCGCTGTCGGTGTGGCTCCTGCAAATGCACGGCATCTGGGGTTTGGCAGGCTGGCAATGGATGTTTCTGATCGAGGGCGTCCCGGCGTGCATCCTCGGGCTGATCACGTTGAAAGTGCTGACCAACCAGCCTTCCGAAGCCAAATGGCTGTCGGCACAGGAACGTGCCGTGCTCACCGGCTTGCTGGCTGAAGAGCAAAGCCAGGGCCAGCACCGCCACGGCTTCAAGGCTGCCCTGAAAGACCCTCGGGTGTGGATCCTCAGCTCGATTACCTTCAGTTTTACCCTGGGCTCCTACGGCATTGGAATCTGGCTGCCGCAGATGCTCAAGGCCCACGGTGTCGAGATCAGCATGATTGGCTGGGTGGCGGCGATTCCCTACTTTTTTGCAACCATCGGCCTGTTGGTTTGGGCGAAACACGTGGACCGCACCGGCAAGGGGATTTTCAACCTGACCGTGGCCATGCTGCTGGCTGGCCTGGCGCTATTGGTCGCCTTGCAGATGGACACATTGGTGGCCGCCCTGGCCGGGATCACCCTGGCGCTGGTGGGGACGATTGCCGGCAAGACCATTTTCTACACCTTGCCGGGCAAGTTCCTGCGTGGCCAGGCCGCTGCCGGTGGTATTGCGCTGATTAACTCGATTGGTGCCTTTGGCGGTTTTGTCGGGCCATACCTGATGGGCTTTCTCAAGGACTACACCGGCTCGTTCACGGCGGGCCTGATGGTGATGGGGTGCATCATGTTCGTCGCGGCCGCGATGGTTATGTCGCTGCGGCTTTTCCTGCGGGACGCATAATGCGGTGGCTGCACCCCGGCGCAAAAGGGTATGTTACGGCGACTGAAAGTGTCTGGCGCGACCGGGACGGCAATGATGCCGCCGCTTGCGCCGGCGATGAATACCCAATGAGTGGCCATGAGTACCGAACCCAACAACAGTCTTGCTGATCAAGCCGGCAGTCCGGAAGGCGGCGTTGCTGCAGTCGATCGCGCGTTTTCCATTCTCGCGGCCTTCAATATCGACCAGGAGAGCTTGAGCCTGGCGGAGATCGCCCGGCGCACCGGCTTTTATAAAAGCACCATCCTGCGCCTGATCACCTCGCTGGAAAAAGCCGGGTTTGTGCGGCGCTTGAGTGACGGCCAATACGCCGTCGGGCCTGAACCTCTGCGCCTGTCCCAGCTATATCAAGCCTCGTTCCGCTTGCGGGATGTGATCCTGCCGCTGCTGGAATCCATCACCGAAGAGAGCGGCGAGACCTCGTCTTTCTACGTCTATGAAAACGGCAGCCGGGTGGTGTTGTTCCGTGTCGAGCCCAAGCGCGCGGTGCGGGTCTCGGTGCTGGAAGGCGCGCGGTTCCCGCTGCATGCCGGGGCTTCCGGCAAGGTCCTGCGCGCGTTCTCACGCCAGGGTGACGCCACACTGACTCAGGAGCGTGAACGCTGCTGGGCCTGCTCGTTCGGCGAACGCGACCCGGAAACCACCGCCGTCTCCGTCCCCGTGTTTGCAATGGGCGGTGAGCTCAAGGGCGCGTTGACGCTGTCGGGCCCCTCCGACCGATTGCTGAAAGAACACATCCCCCACGCCGCATCGATCCTGCTGCGCAACGCGGCGATCGCCACCAGCGCGTTGGGGGGCAACAACACCGCGTTGCGAGCGGCCCTGGAAAAACTCAATCCTTGAAGGGGTGGTGTTTTTGTGGGGTGATCTGGAATTCAACACAGGACGATCAAGATGGACGTGGCAATGGAACTGTCGTTTGAGGTGACGGAGCAAGAGCGCCAGGCCATCCTTCAGCCGCTGAGGGCATACAACATCAGCCAATGCGGCGAGAACCCGTTCGAAACGTTCGGGCTGTTACTGCGTGATCCCGCCAGCCAGGAAGTGGTGGGCGGCCTGTACGGGAAAATTTCCTATGGCTGGATGTTCATTGAGCTGTTGAGCGTGCCTGAGTCAATGCGCACTCAAGGCATGGGCTCGCGGCTGATGCTCGCGGCTGAGGAGCTGGCACGGGAGAAAGGGTGTGCGGGGATCTGGCTGGACACCTTCAGCTTCCAGGCGCCCGGGTTCTACCGGAAGCTGGGTTTCAGCGAGTTCGGGCATATTGCCGAGTACCCGCCAGGACACACGCGCCACTTTTTCCAGAAGCACCTGGGCTGAGGGCTAGCGGGTCACCGACCGCCACGTGACCAAGCCGTCCAGCCCTTTATCGGACTTCAAGTACCTGAGCACGTTCTGCGCCTGGGCCTTCTCTTCAAACGGGCCGACAAAGGCGTGAGGCGGCTCATCGAGCACGGTGGGCACATCGAGCGCCCGCAGTTGCGCAACCCGTTCGCCAAACGCTTTGTCGTTATCGGCGTAGGGCGCACCACCCAGCCGCTGCGATACAAATGCCCTCTAACGCTTCAAACACCCACAAACTTTATTGGATTGCAGCAACAATTTTTCTTGTTGGACACCTCCCTCCCCAAGCAGCAAAGATGCGGCCACTGACGCTCGACCTTCCAGGTCAACAATAAAAAATCGAGCCGGGCTGCACGCCGTTTTCTTGCAGTGAACCCTTTGTTCACTACCTGCTTTACTGGCGCCGCAGCGCGCACTTAAGGACCTCACCACCATGCAAACTGTTGTGAACCTATGGCCGCTGATTGGCGTACTCGTCATCGTGGTCGGCTTTGTGTTGCGCTTCAATCCGCTGCTGGTCGTCACGGCGGCAGCGATTGCCACCGGGTTTGCCGCCCACTTTCCACTGGAAAAGATCCTCGCCACCATGGGCGACGGCTTCCTCCAGACTCGCGCCTTGCAATTGATCCTGTTGTTGCCCCTGGCTGTCATCGGCTTGCTGGAGCGCCATGGCTTGCGCCTGCATGCGCAAAACTGGATCGCGCGCTTTGAGCGGGCCACGGTTGGGCGCTTGCTGATCATCTATCTCTTTGTGCGTGAATCCACAGCGGCCATGGGCCTGACGAGCCTGGGCGGGCACCCGCAGATGGTGCGCCCGTTGCTGGCGCCGATGGCGGAAGGCGCGGCGGAAAAACGCTATGGCAAACTCCCCGACAAGCTTCGCCACAAGGTCCTGGCCATGTGTGCCGCGACCGACAACGTGGGGCTGTTTTTTGGCGAGGATATCTTCGTCGCCTTTGGTGCGATTGCGTTGATGCACACCTTCCTGCTGGGTTCGGGGATTGATGTCGAGCCTCTGCACATTGCGGTCTGGGGCATCCCGACGGCGATCTGCGCCTTCATCATTCACGCCATTCGCTTGCACCACTTTGACCGAATGCTGACCCGAGAGCTGTTGCCGGCCAACACAGCGGAGGCGGCGCAATGATCATTTCCATTCAATACCTGTACTGGCTGGCCGGCGTTCTGCTGGTGATCACCGCCGGGATGATCCTGATGGATCGCACCCACCCCAGGCGCTGGTCGAGTTCGTTGTTCTGGCTGCTGTTTGCCATTCCGTTCCTGGTGGGGGAGCGCCTGCCCTCAGTGGTGGTCGGCGTGGGCGTGGTGGTGATGGCACTCATCGCGGGCCTGGGCGGCGTAGGCCGCGGCGCGCATGCCCAGTTGCATGACAAGGCCGCACGGGCCAGCGCTGGTCGCCTGGGGCATAAATTGTTTATCCCGGCATTGGCCATTCCGTTGACCACGGTGATCGGCTCGGTATTGCTCAAACACACCGAGATCGGCGGCGTGCCGCTGCTGGACCCGAAGAACACCACCTTTGTTTCCCTGGGTATCGGCTGCCTGATTGCACTGGCGCTGGCCTGCTGGCTGACGCGGGACACCCCGGTGCAAGCCCTTCGCGAATCCCGGCGCCTCACCGAAGCGCTGGGCTGGGCGATGGTGCTGCCGCAGATGCTGGCGATGCTCGGGCTGTTGTTCAACGAAGCGGGCGTGGGCACAGCGGTGGCGCACATCACCACCACCTATATCAACCTGGATTACAAGCTGGTAGCGGTGATGGTGTATGTGTTGGGCATGGCACTGTTTACCGTGATCATGGGCAATGGCTTTGCCGCCTTCCCGGTGATGACCGGCGGCGTTGGCGTACCGGTGCTGGTGGGCATCTACGGCGGCAACCCGGCGGTGATGGCTGCCATCGGCATGTTCTCCGGTTACTGCGGTACGCTGATGACACCCATGGCGGCCAACTTCAATATTGTCCCGGCGGCGTTGCTGGAGCTGCCGGATAAAAACGCGGTCATCAAGGCACAGATGCCGACCGCGTTGATGATGCTGGTGGTCAATATTGTCCTGCTCTACCTGCTGATGTGAGGCTGTAATGCGCACTGTATTGCTGACGGGTTTCGAACCGTTTGACCAAGACCTTGTCAACCCGTCCTGGGAGGCGGTACGCCTGTTGGAGGGTGTGCAGCTGGGCGCTGATGTGCGGATTGTCGCGCGGCAGTTACCCTGTGCCTTTGCCACGGCGGGCGAGCGCCTGGCTCAGCTGTTGGCCGAACACCGCCCGCAGATGGTCATTGCTGTCGGGCTGGGCCCCGGGCGCAGTGATATTTCCATCGAGCGGGTCGCGATCAACCTCAACGACGCGCGGATCCCGGACAACCTGGGTGAGCAACCTGTCGACACGGAAGTGCTGCCCGGCGGCCCTGCGGCCTACTTCGGCACCTTGCCGAGCAAGGCCATGGTGAGGGCCGTGCGCGAGGCCGGCATTGGGGCCAGCGTGTCGCAAACCGCCGGCACTTTCGTATGCAACCAGGTGTTCTATCTGTTGCAGCACGCGCTCGCCGGGTCAGAGGTACGCAGCGGTTTCATCCATGTGCCGTGGCTGCCCGAGCAGGTGGTGGGCCGAATACCCGAGCCGGCCTCGATGGCGTTGCCGATGCAGGTCGAGGGCTTGCGGATTGCGTTGCTGACGGCCTGGAATACCTTGGTGGATATCAGTGAAGCGGGTGGGCAAGTCAGCTGAGGTTTTCGGCTTCGCGTCCCGGGAAAAACAACGCGAAGCAGGTCACACCGTTCTCGCTGCTCACGCTGTATCGGCCGTTATGCAACTGCATGATGGTCGCGACAATCGACAGCCCCAATCCATTGGAATGCGCCGAACGCTCCCGTGATTCATCCACGCGATAAAACCGCTCGAACAACCTGGGCAAGTGCTCCGCCGGGATGGTCGCGCCGTGGTTGGTCACTGTCAGGTTGATGCCTTCGGCGCAGGGTGTGGCCTGGATCAGCAGTTCAGAGGCGGGCGCACCATATTTGATGGCGTTGGCGCACAGGTTGGCCAGGGCACGGCGCAGCAGCATCGGCTCGGCCCAGATCACACCGGCGCCCTGGGCGAGGATGCTGATGTCGACATCGCCCGCCAGGCCTTCGAAGTAGTCGGCCATGCGTTCCACTTCGTCGGCCGCGTCCAGTTCCTGGCGCTGGCGCAGCGCACTGGCCGGGTCGGTGCGGGCCAGGAACAGCATGTTGTCGAGCATGCGCGCCAGGCGTTCGAGTTCTTCGACGTTGGAGGCCAGCAGTTGCTGGTAGGCCTCGATGCTACGGTGTTGCTGCAGCGCCACCTGGGTTTCCCCGAGCAAGTTATTGATCGGCGTGCGCAGTTCGTGGGCCATGTCGGTGGAGACCTGGCCCAGTTGCACAAAACCCTTGGCCAGGCGTTCGAGCATGGTGTTGAACGAATCAATCATCGGCAGCAGTTCTTTGGGGGCGCCGTGGCTGTCGAGGCGCGCGGCGAGGTTGCCGACGCCGATGCCCTGGGCATGCACGGCCAGGCGCCGCAATGGCAGCAGGCCGCGATGCACCATCAGGTAACCGACCACCGCCAGCACCAATGCCGCGATGCTGGCGAGGATATAGACACTCAGCCGGTAGCTGGCGAGCACTGCGGTGCGCTCGGTCATCAACCGCCCGGTAGTGACTTGCAGGCTGCCCAGGTCGCCTGAATCGATGGTGGCGGCGAGGGTGGAGAAGGGGACGCCATTGATGCCGGGTAAATGCTGCACGTCGGCGAATTCCAGGGCGTGGTCCCGGGGCACCGGTGCAACGTCGGGCATGTCGATGTTGCCGGGGTTCACTTCCAGCAGCGGTTTCTGCCCGGGTGCGGCGATGCTCAGCACCGATTCGCGGTTGCCGAGCATATTCTGGAACAGTTCGGGCTTGGTCTTGATCAGGTCCAGGGTGTTGCTGTCGTTCAGCAGGTTGCGCAGTTGGTCGACGCGGTAGATCAGCGCAGCGTCGTCACGGTGGATCAGTTCGCGCTCAAGGTCGCGGTACAGCGCCACGCCGAGGGTTGCCAGCAGGGCGAACGCCAGCAGGGCGAAGATCAGCGCCAGGCGCAGCGTTAGGGAGTAATGCCGGGGCTTGCTCATGGTTGCGTATCGAAGCGATAGCCGATGCCGCGCACGCTATGGATCAGCTTGAGCTGGAACGGGTCGTCGATTTTCAGGCGCAGGCGGCGCACGGCCACGTCGACCACATTGGTGTCGCTGTCGAAATTCATGTCCCACACCCTTGAGGCAATCAGCGAGCGCGAGAGTACCTGGTCCTGATGGGTGGCGAACAAGTGCAACAAGGCGAACTCCTTGTTGGTCAGGGTGATGCGCACGCCGCCACGGCTGACGCGGCGCTTGAGCACGTCGATCTGCAGGTCGGCGATCTGCAAGTGTTCTTCTTCACGGCTTGGCCCGCGCCGGGTCAGGGTGCGCAGGCGCGCCACCAGTTCGGCGAAGGAAAACGGCTTGATCAGGTAATCGTCGGCGCCCAGTTCCAGGCCCTTGATGCGGTCGGCAATATCGTCCCGGGCGGTCAGGAACAGCACCGGCGTGTCGGCTTCCTTGCGCAGGCGACGCAGCACTTCCCAGCCGTCCATCTTCGGCATCATCACATCCAGCACGATCACGTCGAACGGGGTTTCCAGGGCCTGGTGCAAACCGTCCACGCCATCGCGGGCAAGGCTCACGGAGTAACCCAGTTCCTGCAGGCCGTTAAGCAGGTAGTTGCCCGCCTTGGGCTCGTCTTCGACTACGAGGATATTCATGGGATTCGCCCTGGTGATGTGCAGTTCTTGCGTGGCGCAAGTGTAGCCCGATCAATTGTCATTGGGGCAGCCGATGCCCTGTACTTGATAGTCCAGCACGTGTTCGCGGCCCTGGCTGTCGAGGTAGTCGAGGCGCGCAGGGACAATGCCGCACTGGCCGTAGGTATCGGTGCTCGACAGTACTTTGGCCACGTCCATGTGCATGAAGAAGCCGGGGGTGTCATGGATCACCGAGGTGGTGGCGGTGGTATCGGCAAAGGCCGAGCCGGTGGCGAGGAGGGCAGCAAAGCCGAGGATAAACAGTTTCATGGCGGTATCTCTCTTTAAGGGTTGGCTGCCGGTATCCGGCAGTGAGTTCACAGTAACCAGGCGACACAAACAGCCAGCCAACAGGATGATGACAAGATCGTAATGAAGGGCTTAAGGCTGGCGGCCGGACGCTTCGAGGATCAGGTCGGTGATTTCCTTGGCGTGGGAAACCAGGGACAAGTGGCTCGATGGCACCTCGATGGTGGTGGCGTTCATGCGCTTGGCGAGAAAGCGTTCCAGGTCCGGGTTGATGGTCTGGTCATTGCTGGACACCGCATACCAGGACGGCTTGGTGTGCCACGCGGCGTTGACGGTGCGACCGCTGAACAGGGTCTTGGCGATCGGTTGTTGCACGGCGTACAGCTCCATGGCCTTGGCGTGGGGTACATCGGCGGCAAAGTACTTGAGGAAGGCGTCCTGGTTCAGGGTCAGGTAACCGTCGTGCTCCACCACACCGGCCCGCACGGGTGTGCTTGGGTACTTGGCGGACAGGGCGACGAAGTCTTCGTTGGCGTCCGGAGCGCGGGCGGCGACGTATACCAGGGAGCTGACCTTGGGGTTGGCCCCGGCGTCGCTGACCACGGTGCCGGCGTAGGAATGGCCGACCAGCACGGTAGGGCCGTCCTGTTGATCGAGTACGCGATTGGTGGCGGCAACGTCATCCGCCACTGAGGTCAGCGGGTTTTGCACGGCGGTTACATGCAAGCCGGCGGCCTGCAGGCGGGTAATCACTTCGGACCAACTGGAACCGTCGGCCCAGGAGCCGTGTACCAGCACTACGTTATTGGCTTTCACCGGTGCAATCGGGCCGGCCACGGCGGCGCCGGTCCCCAGCATCAACAGGCTGGCGGCGATCAGACAGAGTTTGCTTGCAGGTTTCATGGGCGGGCTCGCTTCATTTTCAGTGGGAAGTTGGGTCACCCGCTGTGGGTGACTGACGACTTCACTGTATGAAGTGAGGGTGCGGGCAACACTGACAGCTTGATGACAAGTTTGTAATGCAATGGGCAGCCGGAAGGCTGCCCTGGTTGGACGGTGACCCATCAGACAGTACGGGCTGCTTGCAGGCGTTCAGCGCCGCCTTCCGCCAGGCCGCGTTCGTGCAGGCGATCTGCGCCGCCCTCGGCGAGCAGGTGGGATGACTGGTCTTTGACCGCGCCAGCGTGGGTGTCGGCCGACGCCATGGATGACAGCCCGAGGCCCGCGATGACAGTCAGGCCGAGTACCAGGGACGAAGCTTTCGAGAGATTGAACATGATGAGGCTCCTACGCGTGAGTCAGCCGGATTGGCTGGTGGTCGTAGTTAATCGCCGGGGTGTATCTGCCATGTGTGCCCAGGCGTGGCGAAATGCGGGTTCGCGTATCCAGGCGGGGTTCCCATACAGTCCGATACAAACCACGGGAAGGTTTACAGCGTTTGGGCCGATCCGTAGATTGCACCAGGCAAGTGGTTCGTCAGCGCCCAAGACCGGGTGACGAAAGCAAGAGGAAGCCGAGCAGTGTCCACCCGCGATTCAGCTGTATTCGCCCACCGTTACCGCGCCTTTCTGTTCGATATGGATGGCACACTCCTGAACTCCATTGCCGCCGCCGAGCGCGTATGGGCCACCTGGGCTGAACGCCATGGTCTGGATGTCGAGGCCTTTCTGAAGACCATCCATGGTGCCCGGGCCATCGATACCATCACCCGCCAGGCGTTGCCCGGTGTGGACGCGCAGGCTGAGGCGCAGTGGATTACCGAGGCTGAACTTGAGGATGTGGAAGGGGTGGTGGCGATTGCGGGCGCGGTGGAATTCCTCAACGCATTGCCCGGCGATCAATGGGCGCTGGTTACGTCTGCCCCCAAGGCACTGGCTCTGCGCCGTATGCAGGCGGCCGGGATCAACCCGCCGGCGGTGCTGGTCACCGCGGAGGATGTTGCGAGCGGCAAGCCGGATCCGGCCTGTTATGTGCTCGGTGCGCAACGGCTGGGAGTACCGGTACAGGACTGCCTGGTGTTTGAGGATGCCAGCGTCGGGATTCGCGCCGGCGAGGCGGCGGGGGCCGATGTGATGGTGGTGACGTCGACCCACCTTGTGCCCATGGTCACCGCGCATCCTTCGATTGAGGGGTATGAGCGTCTACAGGTTCAGCGGGACGAAGCCGGGCTGTTGCATCTACAGCGCCTGGCGTAAAAAAAGGCCGACCCGGTTACCCGGATCGGCCTTCTTCGTAAAGGGGCGGTTCAACGTTGGAGCCGTTTCCAGTCAGCGTCTGCAGGCGGTTGCCCTTGAGCCCCTGGCGGGACAAGACCATTTCCTTGAGGATTTCGCTGGCAAGCCTGGCAATCGCCTCCGGCCCTCGATGGTGGGCGCGGACGATGCCGGTCACTGCAAAGTGATCAGCTTCCGGGCCGCTGAGAATCGCGGAAAGCGTGCCATCGGCATGCAGGGTGCAGACGATTTTGTAGCTCGGCAGGCGCGCTGCCAGTGCTGATTCGATTTCGCTTTTACTCAGTGTGTCCATCAGCGCTACAACCTTTCACCGACCGTGCATGCCCAAGCATAGGTTGTGTCGCGCAGCTGTAAATACCGGCGATCTGATAGCAACTGCGGCGGCGGTTTCAACCCGCTTGCGGGATACACCGCGCTGGGGCAACGAACTTCAAGATGAAACCCAAAGCCGTCAGGATGAGGCTTTGCGGCGATCACTGTGAGGCGCGCGCCGGCACAGTCTGCGATGGACGGCGACCTGAATGGGCTTGAGGCAGAAGAAAAACAAGTACGCGCTCAGGAACAGCGTCAGGTCCAGCCATGAGTAGGCTTTGTCGGAGGAGCCTTCGATTTCGAACTTGAGGCCATACTCCAGCGCCACAAACGCCACGCTGATCAGCGTGACAATCAACCAAGACTTGGATAAGTAAGGCTGTTTAACGGTACGCCTCATCAACGTGCTCCTTGGCGCGCTGCAGACTGTAGGGGATTTGTCACGAGATTCGGCCCTGGAAAACTCCACAAGTTCCCTTTGTTTGCAGGCTGTTTCATGCGTTGAACGCAGCCAGCGACTATTACTGAGAAGTGTTCCTGCCATGTGTCATACAAAAGGGAGTACGCCTTATGTTGGTTCAGTGGTTTCTTGCAGCAGTCCATTTACTGGCATTCACCATGGCATTGTCGGCCGTGCTTGCGCGTGGCAAGGCATTGCGCGGTGTATCTGATAGTGACCCATCCACCCTGCGCCGCGTATTGATCGCGGACAACATCTGGGGAATCAGTGCCCTGGTGTTATTGGTAACCGGTGGCCTGCGGGCCTTCGGCGGCTACGAAAAGGGCAGTGATTATTACCTGCACCAGCCGTTGTTTCACGTGAAGATGACGCTGCTTGTATTAATTTTGTTACTGGAGCTCGCGCCGATGATTCGCTTTATCAAATGGCGCATCGCGTTGGCGCGTGGCACGCGCCTCGATTTGCACCAGGCAGGTCTTTTTGCGCGCATCAGCCATGTGCAGGCGTTACTGCTGGTGCTGATGATGATTGCAGCGAGTGGCATGGCACGCGGTGTCGGCCTGGGATGACGCTGGCCTGACGCTGGAACAAGGGAATAGGGCGCGCTGGCCGCGGGAAGCCGCGAGCAGGCTGAAAGAGGTTTTCGCCAGCCGTTACAGTGAACGAAAGGGCTGGCTACTGGAGGCGCTTCAAGGTGTCTGGTTTTTATCCGGAGCCGTCAGGCCCGCCTGGATACGTTGGTAGATCTCCTCGCGATGCACGGCAACGTCCTTTGGAGCATTGATGCCGATTCTTACTTGCTGGCCGCTAACGCCCAGGATGGTGATCGTGATGTCATCACCGATGTTTATGCTTTCACCGACTTTGCGGGTGAGTATCAGCATGGACTTCTCCTTGATTGCTTTGAAGGACACATGTTTCAGACAGGGCAGATGTCGGATGTGTGTAGCTTACTGCGAAGCGCTTCCCTGTGGCTGCCTCTTTTAGGACGCATAGAGGCGGCATTAATTCCCATGCCGCCATCATACAGGTCTGCGATACATCATTCGCATTGTTTAAGCCAACGTTTATGACGGCCAGAATAGACAGTGAATGATAAAGTCGCCTCTTTGATCCTCTAAGGAGCAGGGTAGTGCGTAAAGTAGCGATGGCAATTGCGGTGTTGGCATTGGCCGGTTGCGGTGAAGGTAAAAGTGTCGACGCCCCCAAGGCCAGGCCTGCCGTTGCCGAGGCGCCCGCCCAGGCGCAACCTGCGGTCGGCGCGATCGCCTCTCAAGAGTGGGATGTATGGGTGGGGCCGCCGGATCACAAGCTGCAGGCGATGACTGACCTGACCGCGTGGTTGCTGGAACACGGTTTCAGTTTCTATCTGGCGAAGGAAGACGGTAAGGACCAGGTGCTGCTGGGCCCATTCAGCACCAAGGCCGAGGCCGAGGCGAAACAAGCGCAGTTGACCGAGAAACTGGCCACTGCGAAGAAGAATGACACGGTGTCCGAGGTCATCGAACACAAGGTTGCGCAGTAAAGAGTCGACAAGCGGGAGGCCATGGCGCTCCCGCTTTTTTCGTTCAGCCGCAGGCTTTCAAGTTCACCGGGCCGACAAATTCATTGCCGCGCCCCATCACGCACGCCACGGTTTGATTGCGCTGGCGTTCCCAGGGCTGTACCGGGTAGGTCTTGTTCCAGGCTTCATACAGCTGGCGATCCTGTTTCGACAGGCGCAGGCCATACTGCTTACTCATATAGAAATAGGTTCGGGCGATCATGCCGCGAATGGAAGGGCGGGGCATGACCTTCTTGGCCTTGAAGTCCACCTGGGTCAGGCATGATCCATATTGGCCGCTTTGTACCGGCAGCCAGCCAAAACTGAAATTGTTTCGGTCGCCATTCACCTCGCCGATGCTCGGCACCAGGTTGTGCAGGTCGGCTTCGGCCCGCTTGTAGACCGCGTCCTTGCGGGTGCAGTTCTTGCGCCCGCCATCCTGCCAGCACTGGCGCTGATGGCCGATCTGCCAGGCCGGAACAATGTGTTCCCATTCAATACGTGCCGCCCGGTTGGCGTTTTTGCGCGGGATATAGCCGCAGGCTTTCAGGTCTACCCGGTTGCCGTTGTATTTGCAGCCGCAATAGAACTCTGTGGATTGCGGTTCATACAGTTTCCAGGCGATTTTCTTGGCTTCGCTGAACGTCCTGGGGGCTTGGGCGTGAGCGGTGACAGCAAAAAACACGAACAACACACTGATAAAACGGACACTCATTGACTCAATCTTCCTTCGGCACAACCCAGAAAATCTGCACGCCACCGTCATCGCGATAGGCGAGGGTGACGTTGTCGTTTTCTGCGATTTCCTCCAGTAGTCGTGCCCACTCGTCTTCCGGTTCCTCCGGCAAACGGAAGATCAACGCCGCCTTGTTCTTCTGGGCGTTGGTGGAATTGATGATTTTTTGCACGCGAACGGCCAGGCGTTGATAGGCGTCAGGCGCTGCGGGTGCTGCGGAAGAAGGCTTTGCCACGGAGTATTCCTTATTAGGCTGTACGTGCATACAGTATTTAACTGTGGGCAATTTCGCAACTGCTTAAAATTCAAGAAGTTCTTCTGACAGTGGTTTTGCCGATTTGGTGTAGGAACGCTTTGTTTTTCAAAGGTTTTTTTGCGCGGGGGATAAAGCGGGGGAAATCAGACCCGCTCGCGGTACGCCACGAGCGGGATGGCCCAACCGTTGCCGGCCGGGCCCGGGAGCGATCAATATTCCCAGAACATCCGTTGCAGTTCCTTGCTGTCCTGGGTCTTGGTCAGGGCGACCATGGCCAGGATGCGGGCTTTCTGCGGGTTCAGGTCATGGGCAACTACCCAGTCGTATTTGTCGTCTGGTTGTTCGGCGTTACGCAGAACGAAACCACCGGCATTCACGTGGGAAGAGCGAATGATCTGTACGCCTTGCTTGCGCAGTTCCTGCAGGGCAGGCACCACCTTGGACGACACCGAACCATTGCCGGTACCGGCGTGGATGATGGCTTTCGCGCCGGCCTGGGCCAGAGCCTTGTAGGCGGTGTCGCTTACGTTGCCATAGGAATAGGCGATTTCGACGTCCGGCAGGCTTTTGATGGTCTTGATGTCGAATTCCGAGTTCATGGTGTGACGCTTGGCTGGCAGGCGGAACCAGTAGGATTTGCCTTCTACCACCATGCCCAGCGGGCCCCATGGGCTCTTGAACGCTTCAGTCTTGATGTTGATCATCTTGCTGACGTCGCGACCCGACTGGATCTCGTCGTTCATGGTCACCAGTACGCCTTTGCCGCGGGCGTCCTTGCTGCCGGCGACGGCAACGGCGTTGTACAGGTTGAGCATGCCATCAGCCGACATGGCGGTGCCTGGGCGCATCGAGCCGACCACGACGATTGGCTTGTCGGTCTTTTCCACCAGGTTGAGGAAGTAGGCAGTCTCTTCCAGGGTGTCGGTACCGTGGGTGATCACGATGCCGTCGACGTCCTTGCTGTCGGCCAGTTCGGCGACACGACGACCCAGTTGCAGGAGGTTTTCGTTGGTGATGCTTTCGGAGGCAATTTGCAATACTTGTTCGCCGCGGACATTGGCGATCTGGCTAAGCTCAGGAACACCGGCGATCAATTGTTCGATGCCGACCTTGGCGGCCTGGTAGGTCGCACTGTTGGCCGCGCTGGCGCCGGCGCCGGCGATGGTGCCGCCGGTGGCAAGGATCACCACGTTGGACAGTTTTTGCTGGGTTTCAGCTTCTTTTGCCTGAGCGGCAACGGGGAACAACAGCAGGAGGGCTAACGCGCCCGGTACGAAAGTTTTCAACGCAGATTTCATTATTCTTCTCTCTAGTTTTGATGAGTGCTGATGCAGGTTCATCTAGAAACACCCGGGCGGTTCTGAGCGCCACGAGGTGCTGAGTAAGAGCAGGATTTGTACCAGCGGGATTTTGTTTGGCAATAGAATTTAACCTATTGATTTATATCTATATTTGTTTGATTTGTAACTAAATGGCTTGGTCTTCTGTCCGGCTTTCCGAACAAAGCGGTGCGCGGGTGTTCGGTTGTCCGAAAAGGATGACGGAAAAGTTTGGTTTTAAACGCAGGAGGCACGCCGCGACCTGTCGTTTCAGAGAACGATCCAGCAACGCGGATGTTTAAAGGGGGTACCGGATGGCTTCGAGGGCAGGGCGTAAAGCGGATTCAACAAAAGGCTGTTTTCTCCCGTTGACAAATCTCGACAAGCTTCTCATAGTTTGACCTAACGCAAACGTTTGCGAGATGTTTCACGGGGTGCTCCTCGAGTGTCGTGAAAGCTCGTATCAGCCGCCCGGGTGGGTTGGCTGCCGAAGCGTTCTTCGGTGCAAGCGTTGCTCACAATAATCATAAGATCGGAGTGAACCCATGAAGCTGCCATTTGCTGGACGTCTTCTTGCTGTCGCTGTGCTTGCTGCCGCATCCGCTGCCCTGCCTCTTTCCTCTGCATTTGCTGCCGAGACCGCCGCCAAACCCAAGGTCGGCCTGGTCATGAAATCCCTCGCCAACGAATTCTTCGTCACCATGCAGGACGGTGCCAAGGAATACCAGAAAGCCCACGCCGCCGACTTCGACATGATCACCAATGGGATCAAGAACGAAACCGATACCAGTGCGCAGATCGATATCGTCAATCAGATGATCCTGTCCAAGGTTGACGCGATCGTCATTGCTCCCGCCGATTCGAAAGCCCTGGTCACCGTGCTGAAAAAGGCCTCCGACAAAGGCATCAAGATCGTCAACATCGACAACCGTCTTGATGTGGATGTACTGAAAAGCAAAAACCTTGATATCCCGTTCGTAGGTCCAGACAACCGCAAGGGCGCGCGCCTGGTCGGTGAAGAACTGGCCAAGCACCTCACCAAGGGTGACCAGGTTGGCATCATCGAAGGTGTGTCCACCACCACCAACGCCCAGCAGCGTACCGCTGGCTTCAAGGACGCGATGGATGCCGCCGGCATGAAGATCGTCTCCACCCAATCCGGTGAGTGGGAAATCGACAAGGGCAACGCGATTGCCGCTGCCATGCTCCAGGCAAACCCGAACATCAAGGCACTGCTGGCCGGTAACGACAACATGGCACTGGGCGCAGTATCCGCCGTACGTGGCGCCGGCAAGGCTGGCAAGGTGCTGGTCGTAGGCTACGACAACATCGAGGCCATCAAGCCGATGCTGCAGGACGGCCGTGTCCTGGCCACCGCCGACCAGGCTGCTGCCCAGCAAGCCGTTTTCGGTATCCAGAACGCTCTGAAGCTGGTCAAGGGTGAAAAAGTCGATGCCGTGGATGGCATGATCGAAACCCCGGTCGAACTCATCCTCAAGAAGTAATTCCCCGGCAGCACAAAACAGCGTCCGCTCACCCGAGCGGACGCCTGGAGACGTTCCTATGTCATCTTCCGCACCGAACGCTGTCCTCTCGGTCAGCGGTATCGGCAAGACCTATGCCCAACCGGTTCTGTCCGACATCACCCTGACGCTCAATCGTGGGGAAGTGTTGGCGCTTACCGGTGAGAATGGCGCGGGGAAAAGCACCCTGTCGAAAATCATCGGCGGGCTGGTCACCCCGACCGACGGCCAGATGCAGTTCAATGGCCAGGCCTACACGCCAGGCAGCCGGACCCAGGCTGAAGAGCAGGGCATCCGCATGGTCATGCAGGAGCTTAACCTGCTGCCAACCCTGACGGTCGCTGAAAACCTGTTCCTCGATAACCTGCCCAGCCACGGTGGCTGGATCAGCCGCAAGCAACTGCGCAAGGCCGCCATTGAAGCCATGGCCCAGGTCGGCCTGGACGCTATCGACCCGGACACCCTGGTCGGCAGCCTCGGCATCGGCCACCAACAGATGGTCGAGATCGCCCGCAACCTGATTGGCGACTGCCACGTACTGATCCTCGATGAACCTACGGCGATGCTGACCGCCCGTGAAGTCGAGATGCTGTTCGAACAAATCACCCGCCTGCAGGCCCGGGGCGTGGCGATTATCTATATTTCCCACCGGCTCGAAGAACTGGCCCGGGTTGCCCAGCGCATTGCGGTGCTGCGTGACGGCAAGCTGGTGTGTGTCGAGCCGATGGCCAACTACAACAGTGAGCAACTGGTCACGCTGATGGTGGGCCGCGAACTGGGCGAGAAAATCGACCTGGGCCCGCGCACCATCGGCGCGCCGCTGTTGACGGTAAAAGGCCTGACCCGCTCGGACAAGGTCCGCGACGTGTCGTTTGAAGTGCGTGCCGGCGAAATCTACGGCATCTCCGGCCTGATCGGTGCGGGTCGTACGGAATTGCTGCGCCTGATCTTCGGCGCCGACCTGGCCGACAGCGGCACCGTGGCCCTGGGCACACCTGCGCAAGTCGTCAGCATTCGCTCGCCCGTCGACGCGGTTGGCCATGGCATCGCCCTGATCACCGAAGACCGCAAGGGCGAAGGCCTGCTGCTGACCCAATCCATCGGCGCCAACATTGCCTTGGGCAACATGCCGAAGGTGTCCAGCGGTGGCCTGGTGAACAGTCGTGACGAAACGGCCTTGGCCAAGCGCCAGGTCGACGCCATGCGTATCCGCAGTTCCAGTCCGGCGCAGCTGGTGTCCGAGCTGTCGGGTGGCAACCAGCAGAAGGTGGTGATTGGCCGCTGGCTGGAGCGCGATTGCGCGGTGATGCTGTTCGATGAACCGACCCGAGGCATCGACGTCGGCGCCAAATTCGATATCTATGCGTTGCTCGGCGACCTGACCCGCCAGGGCAAGGCGCTGGTGGTGGTGTCCAGCGACCTGCGTGAGTTGATGCTGATCTGCGACCGCATCGGCGTACTTTCCGCCGGGCGCCTGATCGAGACCTTCGAGCGCGACAGCTGGACCCAGGACGAATTGCTTGCCGCTGCTTTTGCCGGCTATCAGAAACGTGATGCGCTGCTCAACGACGCAGCGCCTAGGAATACCCCATGAAAACCACTTCCTCCCCCGCAAAACGTGGCGGCAACTTCTATGGCCTGGGCACCTACCTGGGCCTGGCCGGCGCCTTGCTGGCGATGATTGCGCTGTTCTCGTTCCTGAGCGACCACTTCCTCTCGTACGACACCTTCAGCACCCTGGCCAACCAGATTCCCGACCTGATGGTGCTGGCAGTCGGCATGACCTTCGTGCTGATCATCGGCGGCATCGACCTGTCGGTAGGCTCCGTGCTGGCCCTGGCCGCATCGGCCGTCAGCGTGGCGATTCTCGGCTGGGGCTGGAGTGTGTTGCCGGCAGCCGTGCTGGGCATGGGCTGCGCCGCGTTGGCCGGGACCATTACCGGTTCGATCACAGTGGCCTGGCGGATCCCGTCGTTCATCGTGTCCCTCGGCGTGCTGGAAATGGCGCGCGGCGTGGCGTACCAGATGACCGGCTCGCGTACCGCATACATCGGTGATTCGTTTGCCTGGCTGTCCAACCCGGTGGCCTTCGGCATTTCACCTTCGTTCATCATCGCGTTGCTGGTGATCATCGCCGCGCAGCTGGTGCTGACCCGTACCGTGTTCGGTCGCTACCTGATCGGCATTGGCACCAACGAAGAGGCCGTGCGCCTGGCGGGTATCAATCCCAAGCCCTACAAGATCCTGGTGTTCAGCCTGATGGGCCTGCTGGCTGGTGTGGCGGCGCTGTTCCAGATTTCGCGCCTGGAAGCGGCCGATCCCAACGCCGGTTCCGGCCTGGAGCTGCAAGTGATCGCTGCGGTAGTGATCGGCGGCACCAGCCTGATGGGCGGGCGTGGCTCGGTCATCAGTACCTTCTTCGGCGTGCTGATCATCTCGGTACTGGCGGCAGGGCTGGCGCAGATTGGCGCCACCGAGCCGACCAAACGTATCATCACCGGTGCCGTGATCGTGATCGCGGTGGTGCTCGATACTTACCGCAGCCAGCGCGCCAGTCGGCGAGCCTGAGCCATGGCAACGATCAAGGATGTGGCCGCGCTGGCGGGGATTTCCTACACCACGGTGTCTCATGTGGTGAACAAGACGCGCCCGGTCAGCGAGCCGGTACGGATCAAGGTCGAGGCGGCCATCAAGCAGCTCGACTATGTGCCCAGTGCGGTCGCGCGCTCGCTGAAGGCCAAGACCACAGCCACCATCGGCCTGTTGGTGCCCAACAGCCTCAACCCGTATTTTGCGGAACTGGCCCGGGGCATCGAGGATTACTGCGAGCGTAACGGCTATTGCGTGATCCTCTGCAACTCCGACGATAATGCCGAAAAGCAGCGCAGCTACCTGAGGGTGCTGCTGGAAAAACGCATCGACGGCTTGATCGTGACCTCGGTGGGCGGCGACGACAGCGGCCTGGCGACAGGCCTCAAGGCGGTGCGCACGCCGATGGTCATCGTCGACCGTGCACTGGACGGGATCGATGTCGACCTGGTGCGCATCGACCATGAACAGGGCGCTTACCTGGCGACCCGGCACTTGCTCGATCTGGGTCATCGCGACATTGCCTGCATTGGTGGCCCGAGTCACACCCGCGTGGCGCAAATGCGGATGGCGGGTTACTACCGCGCCTTGGCCGAGGCGGGGCTCGAAGTGCCGGCCGGCCGTGTGCTGGAAAGTGATTTCACCAGTACCGGTGGTTACGCGGCCGCGGCGCAATTGCTGGCGGATAATTCCCCCAGCGCGATTTTTGCCGGCAACGACATGATTGGCTTCGGCGTCTTGCGCGCCGCTGCCGAACGTAATATCCGGGTTCCCGGTGAGCTGTCGGTGATCGGGTTTGATGATATCCAGATGAGCCAGTACGTGTACCCGGCGCTGACCACCGTGGGCCAGTCGATCCTGCAGCTGGGAGAGATGGCGGCCGAGCTTTTACTGCGACGAATTGCGACACCCCAATTGCCGATCGATCAACGCATCGTGACGCCGAGTATTGTCCTGCGCGAGTCGACGGCGCCGTTGGCCGGTGTGTTTGCCCAATACCGCTGAACCGAATTGATGAGTACTGATGTATGCCAGCAAAAGTAGTGGTAATAGGCAGCCTGAACATGGACCTGGTCACCCGGGCCAGTCGGCTGCCCCGCGCCGGTGAAACCCTGATCGGCCAATCGTTCTCCACCGTTCCCGGCGGCAAGGGCGCGAACCAGGCGGTCGCTTCGGCGCGCCTCGGGGCTGAGGTCGCCATGGTCGGCTGCGTGGGCACCGATGCCTATGGCGCGCAATTGCGCGACGCGTTGCTGGTGGAGGGCATTGATTGCCAGGCCGTCAGCACCGTCGACGGTTCCAGCGGCGTGGCGCTGATCGTGGTGGATGACAGCAGCCAGAATGCGATCGTCATCGTTGCCGGCAGCAACGGCGAGCTGACCCCGGCCAGACTGCAGACAGTTGACAGCGTGCTGCAGGCTGCCGACGTGATCGTCTGCCAGCTTGAGACGCCGATGGAGACTGTCGGCCATGCCCTCAAGCGCGGTCGCGAGCTGGGCAAGACGGTGATCCTGAACCCGGCGCCGGCCAGTGGTCCGCTGCCCGAGGATTGGTACGCCGCCATCGACTACCTGATTCCCAATGAAAGCGAAGCCTCGGCCTTGAGCGGCGTGGTGGTCGACTCGCTGGACAGCGCCAAGGCCGCCGCCACGCGCCTGATCAAGGCCGGTGCTGGCAAAGTGATCATTACCCTCGGCTCCGAAGGCGCGTTGTTTGCCGATGGCCAAGGCTTCGAGCACCTGGTCGCGCCCAAGGTCAAGGCGGTCGATACCACGGCTGCCGGTGACACCTTCGTCGGCGGTTTCGCAGCCGCGCTGGCCAACGGCAGGAGCGAGGCCGAAGCCATTCGTTTCGGCCAGGTAGCCGCCGCGCTGTCCGTGACCCGCGCGGGTGCGCAACCCTCTATTCCCACATTGCATGACGTCCAAGGTTTTGTGCCCTCATGAAAAAGACTCCCTTGCTCAATATCGCGCTGTCGCGGGTGATCGCATCCCTTGGCCATGGCGACATTCTGGTGATCGGTGATGCCGGCTTGCCGGTGCCGCCGGGTGTCGAGCTGATCGACCTGGCGCTGACCAAAGGCATTCCGGATTTCGTCAGTACCTTGCGCATCGTCCTCAGCGAGATGCAGGTGGAAAGCCACGTGCTCGCGGAAGAAATCCTGCTCAAGCAACCGCCGGCCCTGGCGGATCTCAATACCCTGACCGAACAGGCCGCCCTCGGCGAGCGCCGCCTGGTCAGCCATGAAGAGTTCAAGCAGCTCAGCCGTAAGGCGAGGGCGGTGGTGCGCACCGGCGAGTGCCAGCCCTACTGCAATATCGCGCTGGTTTCCGGCGTAACGTTCTAGAATTCCCCAACGACAAGGAGTGCGTCATGCAACGTGGTACCCAAACCCTGCGACACCTGTTCCGGAGTGTGCTGCTTTTGTCCGTGCTAACTGCTGCAAGCGCCCACGCGGCGGAAAAAATCGACCTGATCATCGACACCGACCCCGGTGCCGACGACGTGGTTGCCTTGCTGTTCGCCATGGCTTCGCCCGATGAACTGCAGATCCGCGCGCTGACCACCGTTGCCGGTAACGTGCGCCTCGACAAGACCTCCCGCAACGCACGCCTGGCCCGCGAATGGGCAGGGCGCGAGGACATCCCGGTATATGCCGGTGCACCGAAACCGATGCTGCGCACGCCGATCTACGCTGAAAACATCCATGGCAAGGAAGGCATCTCCGGCGTCACCGTGCATGAGCCGAAAAAAGGCCTGGCCGAAGGCAATGCCGTTGATTACCTGATCAAGACCCTCAGCACCGCCAAGCCCCACAGCATCACCATCGCCATGCTCGGTCCGCAGACCAACCTGGCGCTGGCATTGACCCAGGCGCCGGAGATCACTCAAGGCATCAAGGAAGTGGTGGTGATGGGCGGCGCGCACTTCAACGGCGGCAATATCACGCCGGTGGCCGAGTTCAACCTGTTCGCCGACCCGATCGCGGCCGAGATCGTGCTCAAGAGCGGCGTCAAGCTGACCTACCTGCCGTTGGACGTGACCCACAAGGTCCTGACCAGCGACGCACGCCTGAAGCAAATCGCTGCGCTGAACAACAACGCGAGCAAGGTGGTGGGCGATATACTCAATGAATACGTCAAGGGCGACATGGAGCACTACGGCATCCCGGGCGGCCCGGTGCATGACGCTACCGTCATTGCCTACCTGCTCAAGCCTGCGCTGTTCAGCGGCCGTGAGGTCAACGTGGTGGTGGACAGCCGTGAAGGCCCGACCTTCGGCCAGACCATCGTCGACTGGTACGATGGCCTGAAACAACCGAAGAACGCGTTCTGGGTTGAAAATGGCGATGCCCAGGGCTTCTTCGATCTGCTGACCGAACGCCTTGGTCGCCTGAAGTAAACAGCCTGCCGGTCGACGTTCGTCGGCCGGGTCTTATTCGCGCTCGGGGTCTGGCGCCCCCATGTGATCGGCCGGGTATTTCTCGAATACCTGGCCGATGAATGCCTGCGCGGCCTGTGTGCCCAGTTCCTTGACCAGCAGGTCGATACCGATGATTGCCAACTCCTCCGGGCTGCCCGGGCTGTAGGAGCTTTGCCCGTGGGGCCACTTGGCTTTGATGTCGGCGTGGATCGTGACGATGGTCATGGGTGTCTCGCGAGGCTGAAAGGCGGTTAGTGCGTTCTGCGTAGGGAGTTAACCATTTTGCGCCGTGTTTGGCACTGCTACTTAGGCATGAGGGGAGGGCTGTGCGACACTGTCCGCCTGTTTAATTGCCAGGACAAACCGCGTGCAGATCGACTTGAACAACACCGAGAACCTGACGCTGGACGCTGTGCGGCAGCTGCTTGCGTCCGCCAGTGACAACGTTCACACCCAATTGCGCGTTACCAAGGCCGGCATTGCCTACATTTCTTCGGGCGTGGTGGGTGGCGTCGATATCGACGGCCTTCTGTTCCGCCTGGAGACCTGGGCGGCGGGTTCGGGATATGTCGGCAACGTCGCAGCCAGCGACGAGGTGTGGGTGATGCAGATTTTCAACGCGCTCAAGCAGAACTGGCCAACCCCGCCGTTTGATTACATCGACATCTACTGAGTGCGTTCATATCTGGTGACGATTGATTCGCCAGCGCCCGGTGTCGACTCAGGCAGACTGGCTCACAGCCAATTGTGACAATTCTGAAACCAATCGGCCAAACCACGGTCGCACGATCTCTGTCCATTTTTTCTCAAAGGAGGCTTCATGCCTTGGAAGCTCGCATCATTCGGTACTTTGTTGGCTGCGCTCGCCTTGTCGGGTTGCAGCACCCCGGGTACCTCTGAGCCAGCCAAAGACACTGCCGTGACCGATGCTGGTCATAGCCGCTGTGAGGCGAAGGCTGCCGAGTTCGCAATCGGCCAGAAAGCTTCGCCACAATTGCTGGAACAGGCCCGTAGCCGCGCCGGAGCGCAGAACGCACGCATTCTCAAGCCAGATGACATGGTCACGCTGGAATACCGCTCCGATCGCCTGAACCTCAATACCGATGACAGCCTTGTGATCAATCGGGTCAATTGCGGCTGATTGCTCCAGCGCTTTTCTCCAGGCCATAAAAAACCCCGTCACATGGACGGGGTTTTTTTAGTTCGGCGCAGAATTACTCTGGGCGAACCTGTGCAGCTTGCATACCCTTTTGGCCTTTCTCAGCCACGAAGGAAACGGTTTGGCCTTCTTTCAGGCTTTTGAAACCGTCGCTTTCGATAGCTTTGAAGTGTACGAACAGGTCGTCACCGCCACCTTGAGGAGTGATGAAGCCGAAGCCTTTTTCATCGTTGAACCATTTAACGGTGCCGGTTTGGCGATTAGACATGGTGTATCTCCAAGAAACATATATTTTCAGTAGTGCTGTGCTGCTCAGGCCAACTGGGCACACCGAGCTATCATAGTCGAAATGTTCGGCTTGGGAGCCCCCCCAAGGCATTGTTTGCTAATCAATCGCGTTGTGTTTCATGCCTTGGCTGGCTGAAAGCCCCGATCTACGGGGCTTTCAGGCGAAATATCAGCTGTTAAAAAAAGCCGTAAAAGCTGCGTAATTTGTGAGAAATGGCAGTTTTCATGGCGATTTCTGGTCCTTCAGCCGGTCTGGCAGGGTGTAAAAATTACTTTTTCTTCACGACTTTGCAGGACGAAATAGCCGTCACAGCTTTGGTCTTGAGCGCAGGATCTGCGTTCTGGTTGGTCATGAGTTCCTTGATTTCGGCACTGCTCAATTCGGCATTGATTTTGTCCGCGCCACATTCACAGTGGTCTTTGGCGGTTTTGGCATCAACACTTTGCTGGGCGGCTGCGCTGCAATCCTTGATGAAGCTGTCCCGCGCACCGGCAGGCCAGTTCGACGGGGCTGCGGCGTGCGCACCCAGGGACATGAGGGTCAGGGATGCAGCAAGGGCGAAAGTCGAGGTAAAACGCATAATCAAATGCTCCTGGAGTCGTGGACGAACGGCGATTCTCGGTGTGTTTGAGGGCTGCCGTACAGTTCAAGTTCACTTTTGCCCTTAAAAGCCGGGAATTTTCGTTTCGTGAAGCGGCTTCGGCGCCATGACCGTTCATCTGTGCTAGCATCTTTCGCTTGGCTATTTTCCGGCGCGCCCTATGTCGCCTTGCCAAGGTCTTTTTTGTTTAACTCCAGTCACTCTGGTTCGATTATCGGTTGGCCGAAAGGCTCCTGCCGCTGTAAGGCAGGCGTTCATCACTGAACGGCCTGGTATTGGATCTTGTACTGGCTCATCCCAACCCACGTGACCTTTGGTAGGGGTCACCACTAGGAGAGGAGGCGCCATGCCAACTATTACTCTTCCCGACGGCAGTCAACGTTCATTCGATCATTCGGTTTCCGTAGCCGAGGTCGCCGCATCCATTGGTGCCGGCCTGGCCAAGGCCACCGTGGCCGGCAAGGTCGACGGCAAGCTGGTCGACGCCAGCGACCTGATCACCGGCGATGCCAGCCTGCAAATCATCACGCCCAAGGATCAAGAGGGGCTGGAGATCATTCGCCACTCTTGCGCGCACCTGATTGGCCATGCGGTCAAGCAGCTGTACCCAACCGCGAAGATGGTCATCGGCCCGGTCATCGACGAAGGCTTCTATTACGACATCGCCTACGAGCGTCCTTTCACCCCGGACGACCTGGCGGCTATCGAACAGCGCATGCACGCGCTGATCGAAAAAGATTACGACGTCATCAAGAAAGTCACTCCGCGTGCCGAAGTGATCGACGTGTTCACCGCCCGCGGCGAAGACTACAAGCTGCGCCTGGTGGAAGACATGCCGGACGAGCAGGCCATGGGCCTGTATTACCACGAAGAATATGTCGACATGTGCCGTGGCCCGCACGTGCCGAACACACGCTTCCTCAAGTCGTTCAAGCTGACCAAGCTGTCCGGTGCCTACTGGCGCGGTGACGCGAAGAACGAACAACTGCAGCGGATCTACGGCACTGCCTGGGCTGACAAGAAGCAGCTGGCGGCCTACATCCAGCGCATCGAAGAAGCCGAAAAACGCGACCATCGCAAGATCGGCAAGCGCCTGAACCTGTTCCACCTCCAGGAAGAAGCGCCGGGCATGGTGTTCTGGCACCCGAACGGCTGGACCCTGTACCAGGTGCTCGAGCAGTACATGCGCAAGGTTCAGCGCGACAACGGCTACCTGGAGATCAAGACGCCGCAAGTCGTTGACCGCAGCCTGTGGGAGAAATCCGGGCACTGGGCCAACTACGCCGACAACATGTTCACCACCCAGTCGGAAAACCGCGACTACGCCATCAAGCCGATGAACTGCCCGTGCCACGTACAGGTGTTCAACCAGGGCCTGAAGAGCTACCGCGAGTTGCCGATGCGCCTGGCCGAGTTCGGTGCCTGCCACCGTAACGAGCCATCGGGTGCACTGCACGGCATCATGCGCGTGCGCGGCTTCACTCAGGATGACGCCCACATCTTCTGCACCGAAGAGCAGATGCAGGCCGAATCCGCTGCGTTCATCAAGCTGACCATGGACGTGTACCGCGATTTCGGTTTCACCGAAGTCGAGATGAAGCTGTCCACTCGTCCGGAAAAACGCGTCGGTTCCGACGAGCTGTGGGATCGCGCCGAAGCTGCACTGGCCGCAGCGCTGGACAGTGCGGGGCTTGCATACGACTTGCAGCCGGGCGAGGGCGCGTTCTACGGGCCGAAGATCGAGTTCTCGCTGAAAGATTGCCTTGGTCGCGTCTGGCAGTGTGGTACCCTGCAGCTCGATTTTAACCTGCCGATCCGTCTGGGAGCCGAATACGTCTCCGAAGACAACAGCCGTAAACACCCGGTTATGCTGCACCGGGCGATCCTCGGCTCGTTCGAACGGTTCGTCGGGATCCTGATCGAGCACTACGAGGGTGCATTCCCTGCGTGGCTGGCTCCGACCCAGGCAGTGATCATGAATATCACTGATAAACAGGCAGATTTTGCCGCTGAAGTTGAAAAAACTCTCAATGAAAGCGGATTTCGTGCCAAGTCCGACTTGAGAAATGAAAAGATCGGCTTTAAAATCCGCGAGCATACTTTGCTCAAGGTTCCCTATCTTTTGGTTATCGGAGATCGGGAAGTCGAGATGCAGACTGTCGCTGTGCGTACTCGTGAAGGTGCTGACCTGGGCTCGATGCCCGTCGCCCAGTTCGCTGAGTTCCTCGCGCAAGCGGTTTCCCGGCGTGGTCGCCCAGATTCGGAGTAATTATTATTAAGCGTGAAATGAGACAAGATAAACGAGCTGCACCGAAAGCCCCGATCAACGAGAATATCTCGGCACGCGAGGTTCGGTTAATTGGCGCTGACGGCGAGCAGATTGGCATCGTCTCGATTGATGAAGCGCTTCGTATTGCTGAAGAGTCCAAATTGGACCTGGTGGAAATCTCCGCCGACGCAATCCCACCCGTTTGCCGGGTGATGGACTACGGCAAGTCGATCTTCGAGAAGAAGAAGCAGATTGCCGCGGCGAAGAAGAACCAGAAGCAGATTCAAGTAAAAGAAATCAAGTTTCGTCCAGGGACGGAGGAAGGGGATTACCAGGTAAAACTGCGCAACCTGGTACGTTTCCTGAGTGATGGGGACAGGGCCAAGGTATCCTTGCGATTCCGCGGCCGTGAGATGGCCCACCAGGAGCTGGGGATGGAACTCCTCAAGCGGGTTGAAGCTGACCTGCTCGAGTACGGTTCGGTCGAACAGCATCCTAAGATGGAAGGACGCCAGCTTATTATGGTCATCGCCCCGAAAAAGAAGAAGTAATCAATAGGGCACGGCAGGCCTTCTGATTATGTTTATCAACTGAATGCGGAGTACCGAACATGCCAAAGATGAAAACTAAAAGTGGTGCTGCTAAGCGGTTTCTGAAAACTGCTAACGGTATCAAGCACAAGCACGCTTTCAAGAGCCACATCCTGACTAAAATGTCGACCAAGCGTAAGCGTCAACTGCGCGGTAGCAGCTTGCTGCATCCGTCTGACGTGGCAAAAGTCGAGCGCATGCTGCGCCTTCGTTAATTTTAGTCAAGAATAGAGGAAGTAACTCATGGCTCGTGTAAAGCGTGGCGTCATGGCGCGTAAGCGCCACAAGAAAATTCTGAAACTTGCTAAAGGCTACTACGGCGCGCGTTCACGCGTATTCCGTGTTGCCAAGCAAGCGGTTATCAAGGCTGGCCAATACGCCTACCGTGACCGTCGTCAGAAAAAACGTCAGTTCCGCGCTCTGTGGATCGCTCGTATCAACGCTGGTGCACGTGTTAACGGTCTGTCCTACAGCCGTTTCATCGCTGGCCTGAAAAAAGCGTCCATCGAGATCGACCGTAAGGTTCTGGCTGATCTGGCAGTGAACGAAAAAGCGGCGTTTGCTGCGATTGTCGAGAAAGCTAAAGCCACCTTGGCTTAAGTACCCCCGACAGTCACCCTGGGTCGCTTCCGCGGCCCACGGTGTTAAACGTCTTAAATAGGGGAAGAGCCTTCAAGCTCTTCCCCTATTTTGTATCTGGAGTCTGTACATGGAAAACCTGGATGCGCTGGTCTCTCAAGCACTAGAGGCTGTGCAAAGCGCAGAAGATATCAATGCCCTGGAGCAAATCCGGGTTCACTACCTTGGCAAAAAGGGTGAATTGACTCAGGTGATGAAGACCCTGGGGAATTTGCCGGCTGAAGAGCGTCCGCAAGTCGGTGCGCTGATCAACGTGGCCAAGGAGCGTGTTACAGAGGTTCTCAATGCGCGCAAGGCGTCGCTCGAGGAGGCTGATCTTGCGGCCAAGCTCGCCGCCGAATCCATTGACGTGACCCTGCCTGGCCGTGGCCAGACCTCGGGCGGCCTGCATCCGATTACCCGGACTCTGGAACGTATCGAGCAGTTCTTCACCCACATCGGCTACGGCATTGCCGAAGGCCCTGAGGTCGAAGACGACTATCACAACTTCGAGGCGCTCAACATCCCAGGCCACCACCCGGCCCGGTCGATGCATGACACCTTCTATTTCAACGCGAACATGCTGCTGCGCACCCATACCTCGCCGGTACAGGTCCGCACCATGGAATCGCAGAAGCCGCCGATCCGCATCGTCTGCCCAGGCCGTGTGTATCGCAGCGACTCCGATATCACCCACTCGCCGATGTTCCACCAGGTCGAAGGCCTGCTGGTTGATCGCGACATCAACTTCGCCGACCTCAAAGGCACCATTGAAGAATTCCTGCGGGTGTTCTTCGAGAAGGAGCTGGCGGTACGTTTCCGTCCTTCATTCTTCCCGTTCACCGAGCCATCCGCTGAAGTCGATATGGAATGCGTGATGTGCAGCGGTAAAGGCTGCCGCGTCTGCAAACAGACCGGCTGGCTGGAAGTGATGGGTTGCGGCATGGTTCACCCCAACGTGCTGCGCATGTCCGGGATCGACCCGGAAGAATTCTCGGGCTTTGCCTTCGGCATGGGCGTTGAGCGTCTGGCCATGCTGCGTTACGGCGTGAACGACTTGCGTCTGTTCTTCGACAACGACTTGCGGTTCCTCGCGCAATTTCGCTAGTCGTAACGGATCTTTAGGAGAGCAGGATGAAATTCAGTGAACAATGGCTGCGTGGCTGGGTAAGCCCGCAGGTAAGTCGCGACGAGCTGGTTGCTCGTCTGTCGATGGCCGGCCTTGAGGTCGATAGCGTTACGCCGGCCGCCGGTGTTTTCAGTGGTGTGGTTGTGGGTGAGGTGCTGAGCACCGAGCAACACCCGGACGCTGACAAGTTGCGTGTGTGCCAGGTCAGCAACGGCGCGGAAACCTTCCAGGTCGTGTGCGGAGCGCCAAACGTGCGCCCGGGCCTGAAAATCCCGTTCGCCATGATCGGTGCCGAGCTGCCAGGCGACTTCAAGATCAAGAAGGCCAAGCTGCGTGGCGTTGAGTCCAACGGCATGCTGTGCTCCCAGGCGGAGCTGCAGGTCGGTGAAGGCAACGATGGCCTGATGGAACTGCCGGCCGATGCGCCAGTGGGCCAGGACATCCGTGTCTACCTGGAACTCGAAGACGCCAGCATCGAGGTCGACCTGACCCCGAACCGCGGCGACTGCCTGTCGCTGGCGGGCCTGGCGCGTGAAGTCGGCGCACTGTACGCCGCGACCGTGACCCGCCCGATGGTTGCAGCGGTACCTGCCGTGCACGACGAAGTGCGTTCGATCGAAGTGCTGGCCCCCAATGCCTGCCCACGTTACCTGGGTCGCGTGATCCGTAACGTCGACCTGTCCAAGCCAACCCCACTGTGGATGGTTGAGCGCCTGCGCCGTTCCGAAGTGCGCAGCATCGACGCTGCCGTCGACATCACCAACTACGTGATGCTGGAACTGGGCCAACCGCTGCACGCCTTCGACCTCGCCGAAATCAACGGCGGCATCCGCGTGCGCATGGCTGAGGAAGGCGAGAAGCTGGTACTGCTCGACGGCCAGGAAGTCAGCCTGCGTGCCGACACCCTGGTGATCGCTGACCATTCCCGCGCCCTGGCGATTGCCGGCGTGATGGGCGGTGAGCACAGCGGCGTGTCCGCAACCACTCGCGACATCTTTCTCGAAAGCGCTTTCTTCGATCAGATCGCCATCGCTGGCAAGGCCCGTTCCTACGGCCTGCACACCGACGCCTCGCACCGCTACGAGCGTGGCGTGGACTGGCAGCTGGCCCGTGAAGCCATGGAGCGCGCCACTGGCCTGCTGCTGGAAATCACTGGCGGCGAAGCCGGCCCGATCATCGAAACCGTCAGCGAACAGCACCTGCCGTCGGTTGCACCGATCATCCTGCGCGCCAAGGCCGTTGAGCAAATGCTCGGCCTGGTGATCGAGCCGGTTGAAATCGAGCGCCTGCTGTCGGCACTCGGCCTCGGCATCTCGGCCGGTGAAGCAGGGCAGTGGCACGTAGAAGTGCCAAGCCATCGCTTCGATATCAGCCTGGAAGTCGACCTGATCGAAGAACTGGCCCGCCTGTACGGCTACAACCGCCTGCCGGTTCGTTACCCGCAAGCGCGCCTGGCGCCGCAGCCGAAAGCCGAAGCCCGTGCACACCTGCCGGAACTGCGTCGCCTGCTGGTTGCCCGTGGTTATCAGGAAGCGGTGACCTACAGCTTCATCGATCCAAAGCAATTCGAACTGTTCAACCCGGGTGTCGAGCCGCTGTTGCTGGCTAACCCGATCTCCAACGACATGGCCGCCATGCGCTCGTCGCTGTGGCCGGGTCTGGTGAAGGCGCTGTCCCACAACCTGAACCGTCAGCAAGACCGCGTGCGCATGTTCGAAAGCGGCCTGCGTTTTGTCGGTCAGTTGGATGGCCTGAAACAAGAGCCGATGCTGGCTGGCGTGGTTTGCGGCAGCCGTCTGCCGGAAGGCTGGGCACAAGGTCGCGACACCGTCGACTTCTTCGACGTCAAGGCTGATGTGGAAGCGGTGCTGGGCTTTGCCGGTGCGCTGGATGCCTTCACTTTCACCCCTGGCAAACACCCGGCGTTGCACCCGGGCCAGACCGCCCGTATCGAACGTGAAGGTCGCCTGGTGGGCTTCGTTGGCGCGATTCACCCGGAACTGTCGAAAACCTTGGGGCTGGACCGTCCAGTCTTCGTTTTTGAGCTAGTCTTGGCTGAAGTGGCCTCGGGCAAAATGCCTAAATTCAGCGAGTTGTCGCGTTTCCCTGAAGTACGACGTGATCTGGCGCTGATTGCCGATCAAGGTGTTGCGGCCAGTGCTGTTCTGGACGTAATCCGTGAAAATGCAGGGGAATGGCTGACAGACCTCAGGCTATTTGACGTCTATCAGGGTAAAGGCATTGATCCGCATAGAAAAAGCCTTGCAGTTGGCTTGACCTGGCAGCATCCATCGCGCACTCTTAATGACGATGAGGTGAATACGACGACGCAAAATATCCTCACCTCGCTCGAACAAAGGTTGAACGCCACGTTAAGGAAGTGACGTATGGGGGCTTTGACGAAAGCTGAGATGGCGGAACGTCTGTATGAAGAGCTGGGCCTGAACAAGCGCGAGGCCAAGGAATTGGTCGAGCTGTTCTTTGAAGAAATCAGGCACGCACTTGAAGACAACGAACAGGTCAAGTTGTCCGGTTTCGGCAATTTTGACCTGCGGGACAAACGCCAGCGGCCTGGCCGCAATCCAAAAACGGGAGAAGAAATCCCGATCACGGCTCGCCGTGTGGTCACCTTTCGTCCAGGGCAGAAGTTGAAGGCCCGAGTTGAGGCTTATGCTGGAACCAAGTCATAACGACGAACTGCCCGTCATCCCAGGCAAACGCTACTTCACCATTGGTGAAGTCAGCGAGCTCTGTGCGGTAAAGCCGCACGTGCTGCGCTATTGGGAGCAGGAGTTTCCTCAACTCAACCCCGTCAAACGCACCGGGAACCGTCGGTATTATCAGCGCCAGGATGTGCTGATGATCCGACAGATCCGTGCGTTGCTGTACGACCAGGGGTTCACCATCAGCGGCGCGCGCCAGCGTATGTCCGGTGATGAAGCCAAAGACGACACCACCCAATACAAGCAAATGATCCGCCAGATGATCTCCGAACTGGAAGATGTGCTGGTGGTTTTGAAGAAGTAATTCCGGCTTTTAAAATACTTCCACATTTCAAAAGCTTGCGGTATATTCCTGATCGCTTCGTTGCGAAGCGAACCCAGTAACACGCCTAGTCGGGGCGTAGCGCAGTCCGGTAGCGCACTAGCATGGGGTGCTAGGGGTCGAGTGTTCGAATCACTCCGTCCCGACCATATAATTTAAAAAGGCCGCGAGATTTATCTCGCGGCCTTTTTATTTGCCTGCATTCCCAAAAAACACCAACGCCCGCACCTCGATACTCCTCCTTGGCGGTGCATCCACCGGCGTAGTCGGGTCATCAAACGCCGTATGTGCGCTGCGCCTTGCAACATCGCTACGCGAGTCATGGATCTTCAACAGCAGCACTTCATCCGGCCGCAACTGCGGGTAGTAATACCAGCGATGTGCGGGATTGGCCTTGACCGAAAAAGTCTCGCCAACCTTGTCCGGATACACCAGGTCGCTGGGCAGCAAGTCGCTCTCGGCCATGCTTTGCGCATCGCACAGGGCGAGTGGGGTACTCAGGACCGGCGCACCAATCGGCCGCCAGACGTTAATAATCGCAAACCGCTCCAGCAGCCGCTGTTCAGCCTCATCCGCAGGCAAATGATCACGTACCCTGCGAATCGCCGAGCGCTCGGTCTGGTCGTTATGCACGTACCGCACCGGCTCACGCAGCCCGCGGTCCTCGCGTCCGTGCTCGTCTACCCGGATGGTGTGGTCGAAGATCACCACTTTCACCGCACCGGTCTGTTGCTTGAGCAATGCTTCGGTTTCCGGATAGTAGTGTTCACGGACCTGATCATCGTTTTCCAGGTCAGGCACCGAGCTGGTGTGGTCGATCCTTTCGAAACCGTTGCGATCCAGATAAGCCGGTTCGTCGAGCAACCGGGCGTTGTGAATACTCACTTGGGTGGGGTCCAGCACGCCGTTGCGCTTGGGTGTGCCGTCTGGCTGCGGGAAGGTGTAGTTCACCGGTCGCTCGCCGGTGTCCAGCAGGTAGTTGAGTTCGCCGATGACCGATGGCGGGGCGAGATGAGTCTGATGAGTTCCCATGAACAATCCTCCAGGCGTGAGGCGGTTTTCAGAAGGGTTCCTTGAAGGGCCGCAGGTCCAGTTCCTGGGTCCAGGCGCTGCGCGGTTGGGTGTGCAGGTACCAATAGGCGTCGGCGATGTCTTCGAGTTTCAGCGCACCGTCTTCCCCCAGTCGCGCCAGGTAATCCGGGGCCCGGCTTTGCACGCGCTCACCGTCGATGGCGCCATCGATGACCACATGGGCGACGTGCACGTTTTGTGGCCCGAACTCGCGGGCAAATGACTGGCTCAGTGAGCGCAAGCCCGCCTTCGCGGCAGCAAAGGCGGCGAACGGTGGCTTGCCTCGCAATGAAGCGGTAGCCCCGGTGAACAACAGGCTGCCGCCACCACTGGCGAGCAGCAAGCGGGTGGCCTCGCGGGCAAACAGGAAGCCACCCAGGGTCGATGCCCGCCAGGTCTGCTCGAACAACTGCGCGCTCAACTCCAGGGTCGGCGCTGCGACGGAGTTGCCGACATTGAAGATCGCGGCCTTGAGGGGGCCCAACTGGCTGATCTGCTGGCTGGCGGCGATCACCTCGGACTCGATTCCCGAGTCCGCCACGATAGCCACCGCCTCCCCGCCGAGCGCACGGATGCCCTCGACCACAGCCTGCAACTTGTCCGGGCTCCTGCCGCTGACGGCCACCTGCAAACCCTCCCGCGCGAAGCGTCGCGCCAGCGCCGCTCCCAGGCCGGCCACGGCACCCACACCGGCAATCCACACCACAGGCTCGGATCGAGACTCAGACATTAGCCACTTCCTCAATGAGATACGTGGCTAACAATTTACCCATCGCCGGGCGTGAGGAATAAGAACATCGACAGCTAAGGTTATGCGCTGACTCAATAGCGCATTTCCACCGCCACATAAGCCCCAATCCCATCCCCTGGATACAACGAAGCCGTATCCTGCCCCTTCGCGTCATACAACGGCTGCACCGCCGTCACGTATTTCTGATTTGTCAGGTTCTTCAAATCCAGCGACACCTTCCAGTCCTTGCTCGGCGTTTCATACCCCACGTTCGCCCCGAAGATCGTGTAGGAGGGCGCATAGAAGCTGTTCGCATAATCCACCGCCGTACGCGAAGCCGATTGCACGTTCACCCCGGTATAGAATCCCGCCGGGTGCTGATACTGCACTTCGCCCTGATAGATATGCTTCGGAATCCCCGGCAGTTGGTTGTCGCCGAAGGTCGGGTCGTGCCGGTAGTAGAAGTCGTTATAGGTATACACCTGGCGCAGGGTGATTTTTTCACCCGAGGTGTTTTCCCACAGGCGTGTATTCAAGCCGGCCTCGATCCCTTGGTGGATCGTCGGCGTGGCGTTGAATGCACCGGTGACCGCAGCAGCCGTGGAGGTGGCCGGGATGATCTGCACGTTGAGCAATTCATTTTTCACCCACGAGCGGTAGAGCGCCAGGCTGCCGTCGAAGATGCCCGATGAACCCTTGATCCCGACTTCCACGGTATTGGCTTTCTGTTCCACCAGCGGCCGTACGTACGGCGTGGTCGGCCCGGAGCCGGAGTATTCCCAGGACGCCGGTGGGTCGACGGAGCGGCTGACGTTGGCAAACACTTGCAGTTGTGGGTTGAACTCGTAACGCACGCCCACTCGCGGTGCCAGGCTCCAGTTGTCGTAGGTCACATCGCTCGGGTAGGTGGTGGTGTTGGCCACCAGGGCTTCCTTGACGTCGGCATGGCGGCGCACGTTGATCGCCGAGACGCCACTGGTCAGCCACAGGCCGTCTACCAGTTCCAGGTCGTTGCCCACGGAGAGCACGTGATCGAACGAGGAGCTGTAGTCGACGAACTTGCGCGTCTGTTTGTTGGCGAAGGTGGAGTCGACCTGGCCCTTGAGGTGTTCGGTGGAGGTGAAGGCCAGGCTGGAGCGGCTTTCGTGGCCGAACAGGGTGTCGCGGCGGTCGTAGTTGATCACCGCGCTCAGGTCATGCCAGTCCCAGTAGCTGGGGTTGCTCGGGCTGTTCGGGCTGTTGTTGTGGGCGTACTGGTAGTAGACGAAACCCACCGACAGGGTGGCGTCGTCCTCAAAGGTGTAGGTGGTCTTGCTGCCCAGCCATACGCTGCCGGGGCGACGGCTGCCGGCGCCGCTGCTTTCGGCGGTGGCACTGGCACGGTCGGAATGGTGCTTGACCGCATCCAGGGTGGTGGCGCTCGGGTCGTTGTGGAACTCGTCGCGGTAACGCAGCATCACCCGGGTTTCGAGTTGCGGGCTGAAGCGGTAGCCAAAGTTGGCCACTACGCCCTGGCTTTTCGACAGGCTGTAGTCGCGGTAACCGTCGCTGCGGTAGTTGTCGGCATTCAGGTAGTAATCGAACGCACCCTCGACGCCGCCGACACTCAGGCTTTGCTTGTTGTAGCCGTAGCTCCCGGTTTCCGCTCGCACCCGCAGCCCGGGTGCGGTGTAACCGGTCTGGTTGACGAAGTTGATGGCGCCGCCAAGGCTCAGTGCGCCGTACTGGAAGGCGTTGGCACCCCGCAGGATCTCGGTGTAGTTCACCCCCGAGCCGTTGAGGAATTCGTAGGGTGTGCCGCCCGGGCCGGTGATCGGCAGGCCGTCGAACAGGAACTTGATGCCCTCACGGAAATACCCCGGCGAGGTGTTGGCGCCCGAGCCACGAATGGAAATCTTGGCCGCGTCGTTGCCGCCGGTGGACTGCACGAACACCCCCGGCTGATAGGCGAGGGTGTCCTGCAAGGTGGCGGTGCGTCCCTTGGCCACTTGTTCGCTGTCGACCACGCTGGTGCCGCCTGGCACTTCGGACAGCTGACTTTTGGCTGCCTCAACGGGCGTGATTTTTTGTGCCTCTACTGTCACCGTCTTTAGCCGTGTTCCGGTCGTCGGTGTGACCTCATCATCTGCCTGCACACTGGCGGAAAAAACCAGGGCTGAGCCCAGTCCCACCATCGCCAGCCAAGTTGCTTGCCGCACGGCAAGTGTCAACTTTTGCAACTCTCCCCGAAAGATTGGATCCATTAAGCGTGTTCCTTGTGAATAGATAAAAGAGCCCCAGCTTTCTATTCGAATAGTCATGCCTGTTTCGCTCTGAGCAGTTTCTATGCCAAGACTATTGGCCAAGGAATACGGGCGCTTAGTTAAGGTTAAGTGTTCTGCGGGATACTTTGTTTTGAATCGGTGTTTGATTCTCAACAGTCAACTTTAATGGCTGGGATTGCTGCAGCTGTCGCGAACGCAACAGTTGATAAGCAGTGTGTAAGGCTACCAACAATCCCGGGGTGTATAACGGGTATAACCATATAAGTGTTTGGCAGTGTTCGCCCCGTTTTACAAGGGTTTTGCGCTGGTTTTGTGGTCAATATGGCGTTTCTTGAAGACTGGCATGCTCACTGCATTACACCCCGTAATTGCAAACTTTCAGTGTTCATCGAGTTCCTCTAAGGAAGTGTCATTGACAACCATCCTGAAACTTTCGGCGGTTATTTCACTGTGCCTGGCAGTCAATGCCTGCTCACCGGCTGCGGCACCGAAACATGAAACGTCTGCGGCTGATGGCACGGTCACCAACGGTGTAGTGACTTATTCGGCGACGGACTTTCATGAGTCGTCACCGGGGCGCAGTGGCGGAACTTTGCGCGTCTCAGCCGCCTCCGACGCCGGCAGTTTCGATGTTCATGCACTGTCTAACGGCAACATCCAGTGGATGGGCCGGATTCTCTTCGATTGCCTGGTGTACCAGGACGAGCAGGGCAATATCAGCCCGTGGCTGGCCCGCTCCTGGGACATCTCCGACGACGGCAAGACCTACACCTTTCACCTGCGCGACGACGTGACCTTCAGCGACGGCGAGAAATTCAATGCCCAGGCGCTGCAAACCAACCTGGACCACATGCGCGACCCGGCGACCAAGTCCCCACTGGCCGCGGCCTATATCGCGCCGTACCTGGATGGCAAGGTCATCGACGACTACACCTTCGAAGCCCATTTGCGCGAACCCTATACGCCGTTCCTGGATGTGCTGGCGCAGTCCTGGTTGAGCATGATCTCGCCCAGGCAGATTCGCGAGGCGCCGAAGACCATCGCCGAGCACCCCATCGGCAGCGGGCCGTTTACGTTGCAGAGCTACACCCGTGACCAGGGCGCGGTGTTCATCAAGCGCCCCGGCTATAACTGGGCGCCACCGGTGACGCGCCACGCGGGCGATGCCTACCTGGACCGTATCGAACTGAGCTACGTCCCCGAAGCCATGATCCGCTTCACGGCGCTAGAGTCCGGCCAGTCGGATTTCGCGCTTGATGCACCGGCCCAGAATGCCGCCGCCATCCGTGCCAACCCGAACCTGGTGATGCGCAGCCGGATCCGCAAAGGCAACCCGAGCCGCAGCATGACCTTCAACGTCGAGCAGCCACCGTTCGACGATGTACGGGTGCGTCGCGCAGTGGCCAAGGCCATTGACCGCGAAGGGTTGGCGTGGATTTCCGGCTTCGGCGAATACATCGCCAAGGCGGATTTCCTGGCGGCCAACACCCGGTTTTATCAACCCAACAACGACGCCCTGGCCTACGACGTGAAAGCCGCCAATGCGCTGCTGGACGAGGCCGGCTGGACCGGGCGCGATGCCCAGGGCTATCGAACCAAGGACGGGCAGCGCCTGAAGGCAACGATGCTGTCCTATGACAACCCGGCGTTTCCCGCCAGCGTTTCGGTGGCCATCCAGGCCGACCTGAAAAAAGTCGGCTTCGAGATGCCCATCGAAATGCTGCCGCTGACCCGCGTGACCGAGAAACGCTACGCCGGGAAGTTCCAGGCGCTGGCGGGCGGTTACTGGCACACCAACACACCCGATGGCCTGTTCGTGCTCTATCACAGCCAGGCCATCAGCACCGACAAGATCATCGGCCAGAACGTCGGGCGCTTCCGTGATGCCGAGCTCGACCGCGTGCTCAGCGCCGCCCGCCAATCCCGCGACCCGGTGCAATTGCAGGCGCTCTATGGCGAGGCGCAAAAGCGCCTGACCGAAACCGTCCCGGCGGTGCCTTCGGTGGAAAGCCAGGTGCTCACCGCGTATGGCCGGCAGGTCCAGGGGGTGATTTTCGATACCTCCCACAACGTACCGTTCTTCACCAGCATCTGGCTGGACCGGGGGCAACCATGAGCCTGTTCAAATCCATCGCCTGGCGCCTGCTGGCGGGCATTGGCGTGCTGTGGGGCGCGGCGACGCTGACGTTCCTCGCGGTCAATTTCAGTGGCGGTGACACGGCGCTGGCAATCCTCGGCGGGCCGGATTCGATGCCCACCCCGGAGCTGCTGGCCCGGGTGCGTGCCGAGTACGGCCTGGACCAACCCCTCATCGTGCAATACGGCAATTACCTGGTGCGCCTGGCCCATGGCGACCTGGGCGAGTCCTATCGCTTGCGCATCCCGGTGCAGCAGGCGATTGCCGAGCAGATCGGTGCAACCGTTCAACTGTCCCTGAGCGCGGCGTTGCTGGCGGTGGTATTGGCCCTGGTGTGCGCGATCCTCACCGCCAACCGTTCGCGTTGGGTGCGCTCAGCCGTTTCAGGCAGCGAGCTGGTGCTGTCATCAGCACCTTCGTTTGTGATCGGCATGCTGTTGTTGCTGGTGTTTTCGTTTCATTGGCACTGGTTGCCGCCCTCCGGTTCCGTTGGCTGGCGCTCATTGATCCTGCCCTCGATCGCGCTGGCGTTGCCGGTGGCGGCAGTGCTGACCCAGCTGTTGCGCCAGTCCCTGGAAGACACCCTCGAACAACCCTTTATTGCCATGGCCCGTGCCCGTGGCTTGTCCGAAACCGCTGTGCGCCTGCGTCATGCCTTGCGCCATGCGCTGGTGCCGTTGGTGACCCTGGCCGGGTTCGTGTTCGCCAGCCTGCTGGGCGGCGCGGTGGTGGTGGAGTTGCTGTTTGCACGCCAGGGCATCGGGCGCTTGATGCTCGATGCCACCAGCAACAAAGACGTGCCGGTGGTGCTGGGCGTGACCTTGCTGGCCGCCACCGTCTATGTGCTGGTGAACCTGGCCGTCGATTTGATCAACCGCTGGATTGACCCTCGGGCCAACCAAGCGTGAGTGCCTTTGAAGAAGGAAAAACCATGAGTGCTTCGATCCCCGCTGAAGTGAGGTATGCCGACTTGCACCAGCGTTTCGCTGACGTATTTGCCCGGATAGCCGACACCGCCGTCGCCCGCGAGCAGCAACGCGAGCTGGCCCATGACGCGGTGGCTTGGCTGCGCGAGGCCGGCTTTGGCGCACTGCGTGTGCCGCAGGCCTTGGGCGGCCTGGGTGCAAGCCTGCCGCAGCTGTTTCGCCTGTTGATTGAACTGGGAGAGGCCGATTCAAACCTGCCGCAGATCGTGCGCGCGCATTTTGGTTTTGTCGAAGGCCGGCTTTCCAGCCGCGACAGCGCTTCCCAGGATTACTGGTTCGCCAAAGTCGTCGACGGCGAGTTGTGGGGCGCCGCGATGGCCGAGCGCACCGACACCACCCGCAACTCGGTGACCCTCAGCGCGGTCGACTCCGGCTGGCAGCTGGACGGCGAGAAGTACTACTGCACCGGCACGCTGTACGCCAACTGGATCGCCGCCGTGGCCCTGGATGGCGAAGATTTTGTCAGCCTCGCGGTACGCACCGACGCGCCGGGTGTCACCGTCGAGGATGACTGGGACGGCTTTGGCCAGCGACTCACCGGCAGCGGCACCACCCGCTTCAAGGCGGTGAACGTACCGGAGCAGCACATTGTGCGGCGCTTCAAGAAAAACGAACTGCGCGCCGAGTCCTACCTGAGCGCTTTCTACCAGCTGTTCCACCTGGCGACCCTGGCCGGCATCGCCAACGCCGTGCTGCGTGACGCCACCGAATTCGTCAAGGGCCGCACCCGCGCGTTTGGTGTGCCGGGGCAATCGAGCCCCAAGGATGACCCGCTGGTGCAGCGGGTGATTGGCCGCTTGTCGAGCCTGGCCTATGCCGCACGCACCCAGGTGCTGGCCGTCGCGGAGGTGCTGCAGGACGTGCACGAAGCGGAGCAGGGCGGGCACGCAACCGAACAGCATTACACCGAGGCCGAGATTCGCGCTTTTCAGGCGCAACAGATCGTGCTGGAACAGGTGCTGGAAGCCACCACGCTGCTGTTCGAAGTCGGCGGCGCCTCCGCCACCAGCGAGTCGCGTCGCTTCGACCGGCATTGGCGCAACGCACGAACCCTGGCCTCCCACAACCCGGCGATCTTTCGCGAACGGGCACTGGGCAACTACTACCTCAATGACGTCACCCCGAACGCCGCCTGGCGCAGCCTGCAAGCCGCCGACGCCGAGCAGCAGGCCGCCCGCGACGAAGCGAGTGCGGTATGAGCCATCAACCCTTGAAGAAAAAAGGATCACCCATGCGTTACCGCCAACTGGGCAATAGCGACATCCAAGTCAGCGTGCTGGGCCTCGGCACCATGACCTGGGGCCACCAGAACACCGAAAACGATGCCCATCAACAGATCGACCTGGCACTGGCCGAAGGTATCAATTTCATCGACACCGCCGAGATGTACCCCACGCCCACCAAGGCCGAAACCTGGCGCACCACCGAGCGTTACATCGGCAGGTGGCTGGCGGCCAGTGGTCGACGTGACGAGGTGATCCTGGCGAGCAAAATCGCCGGCCCGGCCCGTGACCCCAGCAGCCAGCAGCACATCCGCGACGGCCTCAGCCGCCACGACCGGCGCAACATCGTCGAAGCCCTCGACGGCAGCCTCAAACGCCTGAACACCGACTACCTCGACCTTTACCAATTGCACTGGCCCGACCGCACCACCAACATCTTCGGCCAGCGCGAATACCCGTATCAGGCAGACACCCAGAGCGTCGCCATCGAGGAAACCCTGGCGGTGCTGGCCGATCAGGTCAAGGCCGGCAAGGTGCGCCACATCGGGGTTTCCAATGAAACCCCGTGGGGCGTCGCCGAGTTTCTCAAGCAAAGCGAACGCCTCGGCCTGCCGCGCATTGCCAGTGTGCAAAACCCCTACAGCCTGCTTAACCGCCTGTACGAAGGCGGCCTCTCGGAGTTCACCCATCGCGAAGGCGTCGGGCTGCTGGCGTACTCGCCGCTGGCCTTCGGTGCACTCACCGGCAAGTACCTCGGCGGCGCACGGCCCGAGGGCTCGCGGCTGTCGGCGGTGTACCGCACTTTCAATCGCTACGACAGTGCCTCGGCCCAGGAGGCCATCACCGGCTACGTGGAGATTGCCCGGCAACATGGCCTCACCCCGGCCCAACTGGCCCTGGCCTTCATCATCGAAAAACCCTTCGTCACCAGCGCACTGACCGGGCAAACCAGCCTGGCGCAATTGCGCGACAACCTCGGCGCGCTGGACGTGACGCTCAGCGACGAGATCAAGGCGCAGGTCCAGGCCATCCACCAGCGCATCCCCAACCCCGCGCCCTAGCACCAGGAGCCTGGCATGACGCAAACCATTGAAACGTTGATCGGCAATCGCCCGTTGCGTCTTGTCGGGTTTACCCAACTGCGGCCGGGTCTGTTGCTCGCCGGGGTATTTGTCGGGCTGTTGCTGCTGGCCGCCGTTGTTCCGCAATGGCTGGCCCCGTATGACCCGTTGGAGGCGTCGGCGCGCATGGCGTTCCAGGCGCCGAGCAATGTGCATTGGCTGGGCACTGATGAGAACGGGCGCGATGTGCTCAGCCGATTGATTTATGGCGTGCGTTCGTCGCTGTTCATGGGCCTCGCCGCCACCGCGCTGGGGTTGGCCTGGGGCACCTTGCTCGGCTTGATCGCAGGCCTTGGGCCGCGCTGGCTGGACAGCGCATTGATGCGCGGGATCGACGTGCTGCTGTCCTTTCCCGACCTGTTGCTGGCGCTGGTGATCATCACGTTTTTCGGCCAGGGCACGGCCAACCTGATTCTCGCGATAGGCATCGCTGGCGTGCCGCGTTATGCGCGCCTGGTGCGGGCGCAAACCCTCAGCGTACGCAATGCCGGCTACGTCGAATCCGCCGTCACCCTCGGCCAATCGCAGCTGGCGGTGGTGCTGCGGCACATCCTGCCGAATGCGTTCAAGCCCGTGTTGATCCTCGCCACCATCGGCATCGGCGGCGCGATCACTGCCGGTGCCGCCTTGAGTTTCCTCGGCTTCGGCGCACCGCCGCCTGCGCCGGAGTGGGGCGGGATGATGTCCATCGGGCGCAGCTTCCTGGCCAATGCGCCGTGGCTGGTGGCCTGGCCCGCCCTGATCATCACCCTGACCGTTGTTTCCATCAGTGCCATCGGCCGCGAACTCTTGCGCCGCAGCGAAGGAAAGCCTCTATGACGATGAACATTCATACCCTCGGCCCGTTGGTCGATATCCGCGACCTCACAGTACGTTTCGGCCAGGCCGAGCCGGTGTTGCACGGTGTCAGTCTGCAGTTGAACCGGGGCGAATGCCTGGCGCTGGTGGGGGAGTCGGGGTCCGGCAAAAGCGTCACCGCCCGCACCCTGGCTGGCCTCACCGGCAAGGACGCCCATGTCCAGGCTGCCAAGCTGGCCTTCCAGGGCGTCGACCTGCGCCAGCTCAACGAGCGGGCCTGGCAGCAACTGCGCGGCGCGAGCATCGGCTTTGTGATGCAGGACGCGTTGGGCGCGCTGGACCCGCTGCGCCGCGTCGGTGCCGAGATCGAAGAACCGTTGCACCTGCACACCGCATTGGGCCTGGAAGCGCGCCGCCTGCGGGTGCTGGAACTGCTGCGGGATGTCGGTGTGCCGGAACCGGAACTGCGCGCCAGCCAATACCCCTGGCAACTTTCCGGTGGCTTGCGCCAGCGGGCGCTGATCGCCTCGGCGATTGCCTGCAATCCGCGGCTGATCATTGCCGATGAACCTACCACGGCACTGGATGCCACGGTGCAGGCCCAGGTCATCGCCCTGCTGGAGAGCCTGCGCGGTGAAGACAATGCACTGCTGATGGTCAGCCACGACCTGTCGGTGGTCTCGCGCCTTGCCGATCGCGTGGCTGTGATGCGCCACGGGGTGATCGTGGAGGAGGGCAGCACCGAACAGGTCCTGCAAGACCCGCGTCATCCGTATACCCAACTGCTGCTGCGGGCCGCCAAGGCCGTGCACTTCCAGCCCACACGCCGACTGCTCACGGCGGTGGAGCCCGAGCCGGCGCCCCAGGGCGAAATACTGCTTGAAGCACGCGAGCTGTCCAAAACCTTTGTCGGCCCCGACGGCAAAACCCGCACGGTGCTGAACCAGGTGTCGCTACAGCTGCGTCGCGGCGAGACGCTGGGGGTGGTGGGCGAATCGGGTTGCGGCAAGACCACCTTGACCCGGCTGATACTCGGCCTGGAAACCGCCGATGCCGGCGAGGTGTGGATCAATGGCCAGCGCTGGTCCGACCTCGACGCCAGGCAAAAACGCGAAGCCCGGCGTGCGGTGCAAGTGGTGTTCCAGGACCCGCTCAGCTCCTTCGACCCACGCTACACCGTGCAGCGTGTGCTGTTCGAAGCGCTGGTGGTGGCTGGCGTACCGCGTCATGCCCGGCGCGACCGTGCCCTGGAACTGCTGGATCTGGTACGCCTTGATGCCAGCGCCTTGTCGCGCCGGCCGATCGAACTTTCCGGTGGCCAGCGCCAGCGCATCGCGATTGCCCGAGCGTTGGCGTCCGAGCCGCAGATCCTGATCTGCGATGAACCGGTGTCGGCGCTCGACGTGTCGGTACAGGCACAGATTCTCGAACTGCTCGACGACCTCAAGCGCCGCCTCGGCCTGGCCTGCCTGTTCATTTCCCATGACCTCGGCGTGATCAACCACGTCAGCGAGCGCGTGTTGGTGATGAAGGCCGGTGAAGTGGTGGAGTCCGGCTCGGTACGCGCGGTGTTCGACCGTCCGGCCCATGCCTATACCCGCGCGCTGATCGATGCGATCCCGACCCTTGAAACCGACTACACGCCGATCCCGTTCTACCTGAATGTCGCGATCTGACGTATTGGAAAACGTATCTACGAAAGGAGTGCTCCTGGTGCCCAAGCAACTGCACGTGAATTTGTTTGAAATGAACTGCGTCAGCCACATCGTCCATGGTTTGTGGGTGCACCCGGACAACAACCGGCACCGTTTCAACGACCTGGACTATTGGACCGAGCTGGCGCAGCTGCTGGAATACGGCACCTTTGACGGCGTGTTCCTGGCCGATGTGATTGGCACCTATGACCGCTTTCGCGACGGCCCCGAGACCTCGCTGCGTGAGGGCATGCAGATTCCCAGCAACGACCCGCTGCTGGTGATTCCGGCGATGGCCGGGGTGACCAAGAACCTGGGTTTCGGCGCGACCTTTTCCACCACCTACGAACCGCCGTTCGCGTTTGCGCGGCGCATGAGTACCCTCGATCACCTGACCAAGGGGCGGGTGGGCTGGAACATCGTCACCTCGTATTTGCCGAATGCGGCGCGCAACTTCGGGCACGACACTGAGGTGGTTCACGATCACCGCTACGAGATCGCCGATGAATACCTCGACGTGCTGTACAAGCTTTGGGAAGGCTCCTGGGACGATGACGCGGTGATTGTCGACCGTGAGCGTCGGATCTACACCGATCCGGACAAGGTGCGCTATATCAACCACGTGGGGGAGCACTTCAAGGTTGCCGGCCCACACTTGTGCCAGCCTTCGCGGCAGCGTACGCCGGTATTGTTTCAGGCTACGGGGTCACCGGCCGGGATCGAGTTTGCCGGGCGGCATGCCGAAGTGGTGTTTACCGGTGGTAATGATGCGCCGGCGGTGCGGGCGAATATCCAGGCGATGCGGCAGAAGGCGGTTGAGCATGATCGCGATCCGGCGGGGTTGAAGTTTATTGTGATGGCGGGGGTGATCGTTGGGCGGACCGATGAGGAGGTGAGTGCCAAGCTCGACAGTTATCGCAAGTTGGTGAGTGTCGAGGCGTCGCTGGCTCACGGGCAGTCGGCGATTGATTTGACGGCGTATCCGCGGGATACGTTGATCAGTGATCTGGTGAGTCGGCAGGTCAAGGGGTGGGAGAGTTTGAGCCGGTACAAGGCGGACTCCACTGTTGGGGCGGTATTGGCGCAGTTGGGCGGGTTTAATCGCGAGCGGTTTTTTGTCGCGGGTACGCCGACGGTGGTGGCGGACGCGATTGAGAAATGGCTGGATGAGGATGGGATCGACGGGATTAACCTGAGGCAGTATTTGTCGTTTGAGACGGCGCGGGACTTTATTGAATTGGTGGTGCCGGAGTTGCGTCGTCGGGGGCGGTTTCGTGAGCGGTACAACGAGGGGGAGACATTGCGGGAGCGGTTGTTTGGGGCTGGGCGGGCGCGGTTGCCGGGGGACCACTTTGGGGCGCGTTATCGGGATCCGGCGGCGTTGCTGAAGCCGGCGTTGCCATTGCGGTTTCCGGCGTGAGGTTTGTGTACATATCCGTTGCTGCGGTAACGGCGGCTTATGGTTCCGCTCTTACAGCGGGTCACTTTTGGCAAACGCCCGGAATGCCGGCCCAGCCAAAAGTAACCAAAAGGT
>NZ_JBSVWQ010000017.1:0-60611 GCF_054071215.1 Pseudomonas sp. SDO5522_S412
GCCCGCTCCCACATTCGACCGTATTCCAAAGGTAGAACTCGGTCAAATGTGGGAGCGGGCTTGCTCGCGAAAGCACTCTTGAGAACGACAAAAACCCCGACAGGCTTTCACCTTCGGGGTTTGTGCGAACCATTGATCACAACTTGGCGATCGACACCTCGGTGGATTTCACGAAGGCAATCACTTCACTGCCGATCACCAGTTCCAGCTCTTTCACCGAGCGGGTGGTGATCACGGAAGTGACGATACCGGACGCGGTCTGTACGTCGATTTCCGACAGCACGTCGCCTTCGACGATTTCCTTGATGGTGCCTTTGAACTGGTTACGCACGTTGATGGCTTTGATAGTCATGGTCGTTCTTCCTGTGTAAGACAAGTGAGTTATTGAGCCCAACGCAATTGCGTAGGCAGCGGTGAAACAGGTTCGGGTTCCGGCGGGGTGCCGGGCAGCGACAACACACGGTTAAGCACTTCGGTTTCCAGCGCCGCCAGGCGGTGGGAGCCACGCACCCGCGGACGTGGGAGTTCCACGTGCAGGTCGAGGCCGATTTCGCCGTCTTCGATCAAAATCACCCGATCGGCAATGGCCACGGCTTCGCTGACGTCGTGGGTCACCAGCAACACGGTGAAGCCGTGCTTCTGCCAGAGGTTCTCGATCAGTTGCTGCATCTCGATCCGGGTCAGGGCATCCAGCGCTCCCAGCGGTTCGTCCAGCAGCAACAGGCGCGGTTGGTGGATCAGGGCGCGGGCCAGGGCCACGCGCTGCTTCTGGCCACCGGACAACGCCGCCGGCCACTCATTGGCGCGCTCGGCCAGGCCGACCGCTTCCAGCGCTTCCAGTGCCTGCGGGCGCCAGTTGCCCTTGAGGCCAAGGCCCACGTTGTCGATGATCTTTTTCCACGGCAGCAGGCGCGCTTCCTGGAACATCAACCGCGTGTCTTCAATCGCTTCGCTCAGCGGCGCGGAGCCGGCGAGCAGTTCGCCGCCGCTGGCTTTGTCCAGCCCGGCCAGCAGGCGCAGCAAGGTACTTTTGCCGCAGCCACTGCGGCCCACGACCGCCACGAATTGACCGGCAGGAATATGCAGGTCGATTTCCTTCAGCACTTCCCGCGCGCCGAAAGCCTTGCGCAACTTGCGCACTGCCAGGGGAATGCCCCGCAGCAGGCGTGGAGGTTGTTGAGCGGTCATGCCGCACCTCCTTTATTCACTTGATAAGCTGGGTGCCAGCGCAGCCAGACTCGCTCCAGGCCTCGCGCCGCCAGGTCTGCCAGCTTGCCGAGGACCGCGTAAAGCACGATCGCCAGAACCACCACGTCGGTCTGCAGGAATTCCCGGGCGTTCATCGCCAGGTAGCCGATACCGGAACTGGCGGAGATGGTTTCCGCGACGATCAACGTCAGCCACATAAAGCCCAGCGCGAAGCGCACGCCCACCAGAATCGAAGGCAAGGCGCCCGGCAAAATCACTTGGCGAAACAGGCTGAAACCGGACAGGCCATAACTGCGGGCCATTTCCACCAGCGCCGGGTCGACGTTGCGGATGCCGTGGTAAGTATTGAGATAGATCGGGAACAGTGTGCCGAGGGCGACCAGGAATATCTTCGCCGTCTCGTCGATGCCGAACCACAGGATCACCAGCGGGATCAGCGCCAGGTGCGGCACGTTGCGGATCATCTGCACCGAGCTGTCCAGCAGGCGTTCACCCCAGGTCGACAGGCCGGTGATAAACCCCAGGGTCAGGCCGATGCTGCCGCCGATCACAAAGCCCAGGCCCGCACGCCAGCCGCTGATGGCCAGGTGGGTCCAGATTTCGCCGCTGCGCACCAGGCTGACACCCGCTTCGATCACCGCGCTGGGTGCCGGCAGAATGCGCGTCGACAACCAGCCGGCCGAGACGGACAGCTGCCATACCGCCAGTAACAGGATCGGCAGCGCCCAGGGCGCCAATCGATGACTTAACTTTTCAAGGTTCATGGCGGCGCCTCAGCTCTGGGACGCAGCTTTGGGAAGAATGTCGTTGGCGACCATTTCGCCGAACGGGCTGACGTAGCCGGCGCCTTTCGGCAACTCGGGACGCTCGATGTCCAGATGCGGGAACAGCAACTCCGCTACGCGATACGACTCTTCCAGGTGTGGATAGCCGGAGAAGATAAAGGTATCGATACCGAGGTCCGCGTATTCCTTCACCCGCGCGGCCACGGTCGGGCCATCGCCCACCAGTGCCGTGCCGGCGCCACCGCGTACCAGGCCTACGCCCGCCCACAGGTTGGGGCTGACTTCCAGGTTGTCGCGACTGCCGCCGTGCAAGGCGGCCATGCGTTGCTGGCCTACGGAATCAAAGCGCGACAACGACGCCTGGGCGCGGGCGATGGTTTCATCGTCCACGTGGGAGATCAGTTTGTCGGCGGCCTGCCAGGCTTCGGCGTTGGTTTCACGCACGATCACATGCAGGCGAATGCCGAAGCGCAGGGTACGCCCGAGCTTGGCGGCCTTGGCGCGAACCTGTGCAATCTTTTCCGCCACCGCAGCCGGAGGCTCGCCCCAGGTCAGGACCATTTCCACTTGTTCGGCTGCCAGGTCCTGGGCCGCTTCGGAAGAGCCACCGAAATACAGCGGCGGACGCGGTTGCTGGATCGGCGGATAGAGCAACTTGGCGCCTTTGACGCTGATGTGCTGGCCGTCGTAATCGACGGTCTCGCCTTCCAGTACGCGGCGCCAGATGCGGGTGAACTCCACCGACGCCTGGTAACGCTCTTCATGGCTCAGGAACAAACCGTCGCCGGCCAATTCATCCGGGTCTCCACCGGTCACCAGGTTGAACAACGCGCGGCCGCCGGACAGACGATCCAGGGTCGCGGCCTGACGCGCAGCCACTGTCGGGGAAATGATCCCGGGGCGCAGCGCGACAAGGAATTTCAAGCGTTGGGTCACCGGGATCAGCGACGCCGCCACCAGCCACGAATCTTCGCAGGAGCGGCCGGTGGGGATCAGTACCCCGCCGAAGCCAAGGCGGTCGGCCGCCTGGGCCACTTGCTGCAGATAACCGTGATCAACGGCGCGAGCGCCTTCGGCGGTGCCAAGGTAATGGCCGTCGCCGTGGGTAGGCAGAAACCAGAAAATATTGAGGCTCATGGAGTTGTCTCCTGAAGAAGTCGGATTACGGCGCTTTGGCAACGGCGGCAGGTGGTGTCCAGATCACGTCCTTGATGCTCAAGGGTTTGGGGATCAATTTGAGTTGGTAGAAGCTGTCGGCGATTTTCTGCTGCGCCGCGATCACTTCAGGCGTCAGGAACTGCGCACCGTAGCCCTGGCGTTTTACCGAGGTCAGGGTGATGTCGGCCGGCAGGCCCAGCAGCGGAGCAACTTGTTCGGTGACTTGTTCCGGGTTGGCCTTGGACCATTCGCCCACGGCGCGGACTTCTTCCACCAGCGTCTTGATCACTTCAGGGTGTTTTTCGGCGTACGGCTTGGTGGCCAGGTAGAACTGATGGTTGTCGGCAATGCCGGTGCCGTCACGCAGGGTGCGGGCTTGCAGTTGCTTCTCGGCGGCTGCCTGGTACGGGTCCCAGATCACCCAGGCATCGACGCTGCCACGCTCGAACGCGGCGCGGGCATCGGCGGGCGGCAGGAACACGGTCTGCACGTCGGTGTATTTCAGGCCGGCATCTTCCAGGGCACGTACCAGCAGGTAGTGCACGTTGGAGCCTTTATTGAGGACGACTTTCTTGCCCTTGAGGTCTTGCACCGATTTGATCGGCGAGTCTTTCGGTACCAGGATCGCTTCGCTGGTAGGCGCCGGCGGTTCATAGGCGACGTAGAGCAGATCGGCACCGGCAGCCTGGGCGAACACTGGCGGGGTTTCACCCGTCACGCCGAAGTCGATGGAGCCTACGTTCAATCCTTCCAGCAGCTGCGGGCCGCCGGGAAACTCGGTCCACTGCACTTGCACGCCCTGCTCGGCCAGGCGCTTTTCCAGCGAGCCCTTGGCCTTGAGCAGCACCAGGGTGCCGTATTTCTGATAGCCGATCCGCAAGGTTTCGGCGGCCTGGGCTTGAACAATGGCGCCGAAGGACACAGCCGCAGCAAACAGTGCGACCAGACCACGACGCAAGATGACAGTGCGCATGGCGCTCTCTCCAAATATACGATTAGGGGGTTGGCTGCACCTGCTTGGCCGTTGGCGGCTGAGTAAGGTGAGTAGTACTTGTCGAATTCAGGTAAAGCTGGGTAAGGCTTAAATGCTCCAGCGAGCACTCAACAAACGTTCATTCAACACATTGGGGTCAAGGGGTTTCGGGCGGCGGGCCATGGCGCTGTAGAACGTCTCCAGGGCCTCGCTCAAGCGTTGTTCCAGCACCGGCACCAGTTGCGCCTGGGCGCTGCCTTCGCCGTAGGCGATCTGGCTGTCTTCGGCGAAAATCCCGTGGAGCAATTCCTGGGCTTTCAATGCCGACAGCACCGGCTTCAGCGCGTAGTCCACCGCGAGCATGTGGGCGATGCTGCCGCCGGTGGCCATCGGCAACACTATTTTGTGGGCCAGGGCGCGTTCAGGCAGCAGGTCGAGGATGGTTTTCAGCGCGCCGGAAAACGAAGCCTTGTACACCGGCGTGGCGATCACCAGGCCATCGGCGTTCGCCACTTGCTGCAACAGGTCGATGATTTTCGGGCTATCGAACCGCGCGTGCAGCAAGTCTTCGGCCGGGAAGTCCCGTATCTGATAACTCACCACTTCCACGCCTTGTTGCTGCAACCAGTTGCGGGTGTGATCCAGCAAGACCCCGGACCGGGAACGTTGGCTGGGGCTACCACCAAGTGTTACGACCAGCATGTAGGAAATTCCTTTGGAAAGTGTCGGCGGTTCGCTATGTGGCGATGGCGCCAAGATGGGACAGACCATATCAGCCAATTTATATATCTATAAATCTTATTTTTTCATTTGTTTATTCTTTAAATGCATATGCTGCCGACTAAATCGCAGGCATAAAAAAAGGCCGTCGAAACGGCCTTAAAACCCCTGCTATGTGAGACTTGAAATGCGCGCAAGTGTGGGAGCGGGCTTGCTCGCGAAAGCGGTGTGTCATTAAAGGATGCGCTACCTGACGGTGCGCATTCGCGAGCAAGCCCGCTCCCACATGTGGTTGTGTGTCAGCGATTCGGTTGAGGGGTGAGCCGCAGGTACGGCTTCACCGCCCGGTAACCCTTCGGAAAGCGTTTCTTGATCTCTTCCTCGTCCTTGAGCGACGGCACTATCACCACTTCGTCACCGTCCTGCCAGTTGGCCGGGGTCGCGACTTTGTGGTTGTCGGTCAGTTGCAGCGAGTCGATCACCCGCAGGATTTCGTGGAAGTTGCGACCGGTGCTGGCCGGGTAGGTGATGGTCAGGCGAATCTTTTTGTTCGGATCAATCACGAACAGCGAACGCACGGTAAGGGTGTCACTGGCATTCGGGTGGATCAGGTCGTACAGGTCGGAGACCTTGCGGTCAGCGTCGGCCAGGATCGGGAAGTTGACGATGGTGTTCTGGGTTTCGTTGATGTCTTCGATCCACTTGTGGTGGGAGTCCACCGGGTCCACCGACAGCGCAATGGCCTTGACGCCCCGCTTGGCGAATTCATCCTTGAGCTTGGCGGTGAAACCCAGCTCGGTGGTGCACACCGGGGTAAAGTCCGCCGGGTGGGAAAACAGCACGCCCCAGCTATCGCCCAGCCACTCGTGGAAGCGAATCTTGCCGGCGCTGGAATCCTGTTCAAAGTCGGGGGCGATGTCGCCCAGTCTGAGGCTCATGGTGTGGCTCCTGATGAGTGCTTATGGAGCCCACTGTGCCTGTGTCGCGGATTATTTAAAAAGAATAAATATCGATTTATCTAGACGATAAAGGAATATTAAAAATCTGTTCATTGGACTTGGCAACGGGCGTGGATCAACATCCGCTTCAAGGTTCGAGAAGGCCTTGAGACGCTGTACAAAGAGGGGTTCAGGACGGGCTTGCGGGGGTTGAGCCCGGCTTGAAAAGTAAAGCACCCTGCCCGGCATTGCGCCGGGCAAGGTTTTACGCTCTTACTTGAACGCGTAGGTGTAGCTGAGGATTACGCGGTTTTCGTCCTGGGAACGGGTGTTCGCCAGGTCGGTACGCCACATCGCGTTTTTCCAGGCAACGCCCAGGTTTTTCAGCGGACCTTCTGGAACAACGTAAGCCAGGGTCAGGTCGCGTTCCCACTCGTTACGCTCGCCGACGGTGGTGTCGATGTTGCTACCTTTGAGGTAAACCACACCGGCAGTCAGGCCAGGTACGCCGATCTTGGCGAAGTCATAGGCGTAGCGAGCTTGCCAGGTACGTTCGCCAGCACGGGCAAACTTCTGGATTTGCATGTCGGTGATGGTGCTGTTAGACGAGCCGTCACCTTGGTTCAGCCAAGGGAAGTCGCTGTCGCCCTTGGTGTACTGGTAGCCAGCACCGAAGGTGTGACCGGCAACCGAGTACAGCGCCAGGTAGCTGTACAGGTCGTTGTCGACCTTACCTTTGACCTTGGTGGCGTTGGTCGGATGATCCGAGTAGTAGCCGGAGGTGTAGTAACCGGCAGTATCACCGTTGGCACCGTTGTCACGGCTGCGGTAGTAGCGCAGGTCACTTTTCAGGACGCCAGGACCGATCGCCCAGTTGTGGACCAGGCCCAGGAAGTTCTGAGAGTAGAAATCCTTCAGCTCGCCGAAGTAGTACGAAGCGGTCAGGTCTTTGTTGATTTTGTAGTCAGCACCGGCGTAGTAGAACTTGTTGACGAAGTTACCAGCGTCGTAGTTCGAGCTGCCGTTGGCACCGGCCAGGGACAGACCTTCATTGTTGCTGGAGTTACGGCCTTTGGAGTGCTCGATCTGACCAGCAGTCAGGGTCAGGTCCTTGAACTCGTTCGAAGAGATCTCGCCGCCCTGGAAGGTTTGTGGCAACAGACGACCGTCGTTGGTCTTGATCACCGGGTTGTTCGGCTGCAAGGTACCGATCTTCAGCACGGTTTGGGAGATCTTGACCTTACCGGTCACGCCCAGGCTGGCGAAATCGTGAACGGCCTTGTTGCCATCACTTGGGAACACGGTGCCGCCGGAAGCAGTACCAGTGTAGTTACCGTGATCAGCGCGGCTGGAATCCAGACGCACGCCGTACAGGCCGATGGCGTCAAGACCGAAGCCCACAGTACCTTGGGTAAAACCCGAGATGAAACGCAGGTCGAAACCCTGACCCCATTCAGCGTTTTTGCTGCGGGTGTTCGAGGTAGCCGATGGCTTCAGATCGCGGTTGTCGGTGTTGATGTAAAAGTTACGTACGCCCAGCGTGATCTTGCTGTCATCGATAAAACCAGCGGCGCCTGCTTGTTGGGCGATTGCCCCCAAAGCTACGGCCAACGCCAATGTTGACTTCTTCATGTACCGCTCCTCTCATTTCTAATTTTTGTATTTCTTAGGTCTCGGGTCTGACGCCCTCGATCCACAGATGCGCGATTAGCACCGGATAGTGACTGACAAGTCAATCGTAACCTTGTGTGTCTACTACTTTCGTCTAACCGCAGTTAATTTGGTCCTTGCAGGGTAATGAGTTTTTCATACACCCAAAAAGAATTGTTTCGTCCTTTTTCATACCATTCAGGAATAACGCTTTCCATGGGACGGTCAAGCCGACAGGCGATGCCGCTCCATAAGCGTTTTCCGAAAGAGTATGTCTTTGCGCTTTTTTAGATCGTTTTGTGTTGACCAAACGGGGTCATACGTCACTCACGATCAAAAACGCGACGCCATCATGGCCAAACGCACATCATTCCGTCAATTTGTTACAGTTTTTGTATCGATGAAACTTTTCTGCCGTCCCAGCAATCCACCTCACCGTACCCGGTGATAATGTCACTTTGATGTCAGTTATATGTATAAATTGGCAAACCCTGTGTTCAGGGCCGATGCGTCCGCCGAGGAGCACGACTCGCCAAAGTGACAGGCGAGAGGATTGCCCCCTCGCCCCTTAGCCTTACAACGCCTTTTCGAAAATCTTCGAATTACGCTGATAGTTGTATAACGACGCCCGCGCCGACGGCAGGCGATCCACCGTGCTCGGCACAAAACCACGTTCGCGGAACCAGTGGGCGGTACGGGTCGTCAGCACGAAGAGCGTCTTCAAACCCTGGGCCCGGGCACGGGTCTCGATGCGCTCCAGCAGCTCGTCACCGCGACCGCCATGACGGTACTCCGGGTTCACGGCCAGGCACGCCAGCTCCCCTGCGTCGGAGTCGGCGATCTGATACAGCGCCGCACAGGCGATGATCATGCCTTCACGTTCCACCACGCTGAACTGCTCGATTTCCCGCTCCAGCACTTCCCGGGAACGACGCACCAGAATCCCCTGCTCTTCCAGCGGGCTGATCAGGTCCAGCAACCCGCCGACGTCTTCAATCGCCGCTTCGCGCACCAGTTCGAACTGTTCCTGGGCCACCAGCGTACCGCCGCCATCCCGGGTGAACAGCTCGGTCAGCAAGGCACCATCTTCGGCATAACTGACAATGTGGCTGCGCCCTACGCCGCCACGGCAAGCCTCGGCGGCCGCGTCCAGCAATTCGGCCTGGTAGTTGTTGCCCAGGCGTTGCAGGTGCGCGGGCACCTGTTGCGGCCGCAATTCACGCACCAGGCGGCCGTGCTCGTCGATCAGGCCGAGATCGGCACCGAACAGCAGCAACTTGTCCGCGCCCAGGTCGATGGCCGCGCGGGTGGCGACGTCTTCACAGGCGAGGTTGAAGATTTCGCCGGTAGGCGAGTAGCCCAGCGGCGACAGCAGCACGATGGAGCGCTCGTCCAGCAGGCGGTTGATGCCCTTGCGGTCGACCCGGCGCACTTCGCCGGTGTGGTGATAGTCGACGCCTTCAAGTACACCGATCGGGCGCGCCGTCACCAGGTTGCCGCTGGCCACCCGCAGGCGCGAGCCCTGCATCGGCGAAGAGGCCATGTCCATCGACAAGCGCGCTTCGATAGCAATGCGCAGATGGCCGACCGCATCGATCACGCACTCCAGAGTCGCGGCATCGGTGATGCGCAAGCCTTCGTGGTAAGCCGGGGTCAGGCCGCGGGCGGCGAGGCGGGTTTCAATTTGCGGGCGCGAACCGTGGACCAGCACCAGTCGCACGCCCAGGCTGTGGAGCAGCACCAGGTCGTGGACGATATTGCCGAAGTTCGGGTGCTCTACACCATCGCCCGGCAGCATGACGACAAAGGTGCAATCCCGGTGGGCATTGATGTAAGGCGAAGCGTGACGAAGCCAATTGACGTATTCGGGCATAAAAACCTGGGCCTGTAATAAAAAGCAGCCAAAAATGGATGAATCGCAAAAACGCACAGCGGGCTGTTGGTTATCGTCGGAACAGGCTTGGCGACACGCTCGCTCTCCTTCTATGTACGGATGGGCAGGGGTTAATTTATGCAGGTATCAGGCAGTAATGTTGAATCAGTTCACGCAATAGACGCACTGTAGGCGTCAAGCGTGACATTTCAAGGTACTCGCCTGGCTGGTGGGCGCAGGCGATATCGCCAGGGCCAAGCACCAGGGTCTCGCAACCAAGGCGCTGAAGATAAGGCGCTTCGGTGCCGAACGCCACTGCTTCGGCGCGATGACCGGTAAGTCGTTCAGCTACCCGCACCAACTCTGCATCCTCGGCCTGCTCGAACGGCGGCACTTCGGGGAACAGCGGCGCGTAGTCGATCTTCACCTGATGGCGCTCGGCCAAGGGTTCGAGCTTCTGCCGGATGGCAGCGCGCAGCACCTGGGGATCCATGCCCGGCAGGGGCCGCAGGTCGAATTCCAGGGAGCATTGGCCGCAGATGCGGTTGGGGTTGTCGCCACCGTGGATGCAGCCGAAGTTCATGGTCGGCTGCGGCACGCTGAACTGCGGATTGCGGTATTCGCGCTGCCAGGCCAGGCGCAGGCCACGCAGTTCGCCAATGGCGTCATGCATGGCTTCGAGGGCGCTGTGGCCCAGGCTTGGGTCCGACGAATGGCCGCTGCGCCCGAGGATATCGATGCGCTCCATCATTACGCCCTTGTGCAGGCGGATGGGTTTGAGGCCGGTGGGTTCACCGATCACCGCCGCACGGCCCAAGGGACGACCCGCCTCGGCCAGTGCACGAGCACCGGCCATGGAGCTTTCTTCATCGCAGGTAGCAAGAATCAGCAGCGGCTGCTTGAAAGGCTGGTCGAGCAACGGCTGGACGGCTTCGATCACCAGGGCGAAAAAGCCCTTCATGTCACAGCTGCCCAGTCCTACCCAGCGGCCGTCGACTTCCGTCAGCTTGAGCGGATCGGTCTGCCATAGGGCGCCGTCGTACGGCACGGTGTCACTGTGGCCCGCCAACACCAGGCCGCCAGGGCCGGTGCCGAAACTGGCCAACAGGTTGAATTTGCCTGGGCTGACCTGTTGGATGTCGCAGGCAAAGCCCAGGTCTGCCAGCCAGGTGGCGAGCAAATCGATGACCGGGCGGTTGGATTGGTCGAGAGAGGCCTGGGTACAACTGACCGAAGGCGCGGCAATCAGCGCGGCGAATTGATCTTTCATGGACGGTAAAGGCATGCGCTGTCTCTCAACTTCCCGGACGAACCCCATCATAGAGCTATCTGAGTGACACAATAAACCGTTGCGGCACGTTGCCGGGCTCAGTCCTGTACACTGCACGACCTTGGCAGCCACTCTTTTCCCCGGCTGCGCTCCCGATCCTGGATTTTCCGGCCATGCAGAAAGAAACCGAAATCAAGCTCCGTGTCAGCCGCGAAACCCTCGCCGCGCTGCGTGAGCACCCGTTACTGAAAAAACGCAACAAAAGTGGCTGGGAACGCCGTGAGTTGATGAACCAGTACTTCGACACCCCGGAACGCGACCTGGCCCAGGCCAAAGTGGCCCTGCGCCTGCGCAAAGACGGCGACGAAGTGATCCAGACCCTCAAGACCCGTGGCCAGAGCGTCGCCGGCTTGTCGGAACGCAATGAGTACAACTGGGACCTGGCCAAAGCCAAGCTCGACGTGAAGAAACTCGACGGCGAATGCTGGCCCGAGCAACTGGCCGAGCTGGACAAAAAGACCCTCAAGCCGATCTTCACCACCGATTTCGTCCGCGAACGCGCTGAAATCGCCTGGGGCCGCGGCAAGGCCAAGGTGGTGATCGAAGCCGCCCTGGACCTGGGCCACGTGGTTGCCGGCAAGCAGAAAGAAGAAATCTGCGAGCTGGAACTGGAACTGCGCGAAGGCGACCCGGCCGCCCTGCTGGAACTGGCCGCTGAACTGGCCGCGACCCTGGCGCTGATGCCGTGCGATATCAGCAAGGCCGAGCGTGGCTATCGCCTGTTCGACGCCAACAGCTACTCCCTGAGCCTGCCGGCACCGGTGCTGCACGCCGAAATGCCGCTGGACGACGCATTTGCTGCCGTCATGTGGCATCTGTTGGGCAGCAGCCAGCGCCTGGCCGAGCAATACCGTTTCAACGGCCACTGGCGTCTGCTGCAGGACTGGGTGGAAAACCTCGGCGAACTGCGGGCTCTGCTCGGCAGCCTCGGCCAGGCCGCACCGCGTCAGTCCACCAGCGAATTGCGCGCCGCACTGGACGCCTTGCTGGAAGACTGGCGTCCGCTGGTCCAGGCCGGTGACGACGATGAAGACATCCGCAAGGCCGCGCCGGAGCAGTTCGCCGAAGAACTGGAAGACGTGCGCTGGGGTTTGTTCTCCCTGACCACTTCCCGCTGGCTGCTGGCCCGCACCTGGGCCGCGGATCGCAACGTGCGTGGCAATCGCCAGGGCGCTGCACAGCTGGCCAACTGGCTGCCGCGCCTGCTGGCCGATGACGCCGTTGCCCTGCAACTGCCGCGCTACCAGCAACAGCCGGAAGACCTGGCCGAGCAACTGCCGCGTATCGAACGCATCCTGGCCTGGCTGCACCATGCACGCCAGGTGCTGGATATCGCCGAGCTGGACCGTTTGTATGGCGAGCTGAACAAGCTGGCGCACCTGGCCAACCAGCCGATCACCGATGAGTCGCTGGATGCGCGGATGCATCAGGCGATTGCGGTGTATCAGAATCGCGCCTGGAAAACCCTGCTGCGCCTGTAAAACCTTGTGGCGAGGGAGCTTGCTCCCTCTTCACTAAATCAGGCCAAGACAACTATCAGCGCAACACCGGCAAACTCGTGGTGGACTTGATCTCCGACAAGGCCACTATCGAGTTGACCTCCTGAATCCCCGGCACCATCGACAGCTTCTCAAAGAAAAACCGCTCATACGCCTCGATGTCCGACGTGACGATCCGCAGTAAAAAGTCCACCGCGCCCATCAGCACATAACATTCCAGCACTTGCGGAAAACCGCGAATCGCCTCGGTGAACTCAGTGAAGTTGGAACGGCCGTGGGCGTTGAGTTTCACCTCGGCAAAAATCTGCGTATTAAGGCCGATTTTCTTGCGATCCAGCAGGGTGACCTGGCCGCGAATCACACCCTCCTCTTTCAGCCGCTGAATCCGGCGCCAGCACGGCGACTGCGACAGGCCGACCTGTTCGGCGATCTGCGCGCTGGAGAGCGAAGCGTCTTCCTGCAACAGCGCGAGAATGCGCCGGTCGTACACGTCCAATTCAGCGTGCATAGAAATACCCATTAATCATGATTTAAAGAATTACATGATTCTCTTATAAGCCAATACAGGCTGTTTTAGATAAGAAATTTCCCGCGACGAATGCAAAAATTTCTCCAGTCGAATCCGGAGAATCATCATGCACGTCGTCGAAGCCTCCCACCCCGCCCAACGCGTTGACGCCTGGGCCGTCAGCAATGCCCACTGCCAGGCGCACTATCAAATCCTCGCCGAGGCTGAACCCGACGTGCTGTGCCGGGTGCTCAACTATTTTGCCCTGCAGTTCCTGGTGCCACGTCAGGTGAGCGTGCAGCGTGAAGACGACCTGCTGGCGATCGATATCGTGATGGATGGCCTGAGCTGGCACCGGGCCCAGGTGATCGGCGAAAAACTTCGTAACCTGATCAGTGTGTGCTCGCTGGAGCTGCGCCCGGCAGATGCTGCGCGGCCTCTGGCGGTCCAGGCGGCCGCTCAGTAAAAGCCTGCAATATACCTCGGAGGCCGAAGCGCAAAGGGTGACTAGCCTGAGGACTACGCCTAATCGTTGCCCAGGAACGTCACCATGTCCGTTGCGCCAAATCCCCAGGATCGCTGGCTGGAAATCCATCAGTTGTTGCCTGCCCTGATCGACCAGGGCCTGGTGCCCGCCGACCTGGCCCTACCGGCGAACAGTGGGCTGCATCCCCTGGAATGCATTGCCAGCCAGGGGCCGTCTCTGGAAATGCTGACCGAATGGCTCGCCCGCCACTGCGGCCAGCCCTACCTGCGTATCGATCCGTTGAAAATCGACGTCGCGGCGGTGGTGCCGCTGATGTCCTATGCCTTTGCCCAGCGCCACAAGATCCTGGCCGTTGCGGTCGACGCCCACAGCGTTACCGTCGCCAGTGCCCAGCCTTACGTGTGCAGTTGGGAAGCCGGCCTGGCTCAGGTGTTGAAGCGCTCCATCAAGCGGGTGCTGGCCAATCCCCAGGAGATCCAGCGCTGCACCGTGGAGTTTTACCGACTGGCGAAATCGGTCAGCGGCGCCATTGATCAAAAAACCTCCGGCGCGCCGAATATCGAACAACTGCTCAATCTCGGCGCCAGCGACCAGGAGCCCGACGCCAACGACGCGCACATCGTCAACATCGTCGACTGGCTGTTGCAGTACGCCTTTGGCCAGCGGGCCAGTGATATCCATATCGAACCCGGACGTGATCAGGGGCGCGTGCGTTTTCGCATCGACGGGCTGCTGCATGACGTCTATCAATTCCCATCCCAGGTGACGATGGCGGTGGTCAGCCGCCTGAAAAGCCTGGGCCGGATGAACGTGGCGGAAAAACGCAAACCCCAGGACGGCCGGGTGAAGACCAAAAGCCCCACGGGCGGGGAAGTGGAACTGCGCCTGTCGACCTTGCCCATAGCCTTCGGCGAAAAGCTGGTGATGCGAATTTTTGACCCGCAGGTGCTGCACAAGGATTTCCAGCAACTGGGACTTTCCAACGACGACCTGCAACGCTGGCAATCCATGACCGGCCAGGCCAACGGCATCATCCTGGTCACCGGCCCTACCGGTTCCGGCAAGACCAGCACGCTGTACACCACGCTCAAGCAACTGGCCACTCGCGAGGTCAACCTGTGCACCGTCGAAGACCCGATCGAGATGGTGGAGCCGGCCTTCAACCAGATGCAGGTGCAGCACAACATCGACCTGACCTTCGCCAGCGGCATCCGCGCCCTGATGCGCCAGGACCCGGACATCATCATGATCGGCGAGATTCGCGACCTGGAAACCGCAGAAATGGCGATCCAGGCCGCCCTGACCGGGCATCTGGTGCTGTCGACGTTGCACACCAACGATGCGCCCGGCGCCATCAGCCGCTTGCTGGAACTGGGCATTCCCCATTACCTGATCAATGCCACGCTGCTGGGGGTGATGGCCCAGCGCCTGGTCAGGCTGTTGTGCCCGCACTGCAAGCGGCAAGCCGGGCAGGTCCATCAGGCAGTGGGTTGCGGCGAGTGCCGGGAAAGTGGCTATCGGGGTCGAGCCGGGGTCTACGAGATCATGCTGATGAACGATCGCCTCAAGGCCCTGGTCAGCCCGGGCACCGACCTCCAGGCCCTGCGTCTGGCGGCCCTTGACCAGGGAATGTGCAGCTTGCGGTCGGCCGGTATGCGCAAGGTAATGGCAGGACTGACAACACTTGAAGAGGTACTGCGAGTGACGCCTGGGGATTCAGAAACAAATCCTTTGATCGATGGCGCGGTAATCCGTCCTTATCCGTGACAACACCGTTACAATCGGAAAAACCTCGCTTCACCGTCACCAGACAAGGAATCGTTATGCAGATCGGAACCGTACTGCTTCTTTTTGTAGGCTTGGCCGTCGCCATCCTCTTCATGGGTTTCAAGGTGGTCCCGCAGGGTTACCAGTGGACAGTCGAGCGCTTCGGCCGCTACACCAACACCCTCAAGCCCGGCCTGAACATCATCATTCCGGTCATGGACCGCATCGGTCGCAAGATCAACGTGATGGAAAGCGTGCTGGATATCCCACCCCAGGAAGTCATCACCGCTGACAACGCCACGGTGCAAATCGACGCCGTGTGCTTCTTCCAGGTGGTCAATACCGCCCAGGCTGCCTACGAGGTGAACAACCTCGAACACGCCATCCGCAACCTGCTGCAAACCAACATCCGTACCGTGCTCGGCTCCATGGAGCTGGATGCGATGCTCAGCCAGCGTGACGGCATCAACGAAAAACTGCTGCGCACCGTCGACGAAGCCACCGCACCGTGGGGCATCAAGATCACCCGGATCGAGATCAAGGACATCAGCCCGCCTGCCGACCTGATGGCCGCCATGTCCGGCCAGATGAAGGCCGAGCGGATCAAGCGTGCGCAGATCCTCGAGGCCGAAGGCCTGCGAGCCTCCGCGATCCTGACCGCCGAAGGCAAGAAGCAGGCGCAGATCCTGGAGGCCGAAGGTGGTCGTCAGGCCGCCTTCCTGGAATCCGAAGCCCGCGAACGTCAGGCCGAGGCCGAAGCCCGCGCCACTCAAGTGGTATCGGAAGCCATCGCCACCGGTAACGTGCAGGCCATCAACTACTTCGTCGCCCAGAAATACATCGACGCACTGGGCAAGCTGGCCTCGGCCAACAACAGCAAGGTGATCCTGATGCCGCTGGAAGCCAGCCAGGTGATTGGCGCAGTCGGCGGCATCGGCGAAATCGTCAAGGCAACCTTCGACAACAAGAAAGCCTGAGGCACGCACCATGTGGGAATTCCTGCAGCACCTGTCGTTTTGGGACTGGCTGGCACTGGGCACGGTGCTGTTGATCCTTGAAGTGTTCGGTGCCGGTGGTTATCTGCTGTGGATGGGCATCGCCGCGGCAGCCGTGGGCGTGATCAAGTTCCTGGTGCCGAGCCTGGGGCTGGAGTGGCAACTGCTGCTGTTCGCCGTGTTGTCGATCCTCACGGCGGTGTACTGGTGGCGACGCCAGCGCAGCAGCGCCAAGGTCAGCGACCAGCCGGGGCTGAACATGCGCGGCTCCGAGTTGATCGGTCGCACCTTTGTGGTGCATCAGGCCATCGTCGAGGGCCGTGGCAAGATCAAGGTGGGTGACGGTGTGTGGATGGCATCCGGGCCGGACGCGCCGGCTGGGGCACACGTACGTGTCATTGGTCAGGAAGGCGTGATTTTGCAGGTTGAAACTGTTTAGTCATCCATGGAACTCGGCTGGGCTATCTACAATCAAACTGTTCAGATAACCCAGTCGGAGTCACCCATCATGCGTCTAAAATATGCTGTCGCAACCCTCGCTGTGCTTTCCCTTCCTGTCGGTTCAGCCATGGCCGACAGCTTCTGGCGTAATGTCATCTCATCGGGTGCCACGACCGGCTCGACGTACCTGACCTTCAAGGACCACAAAATGGTAGTCGCCGCCCAAGACGACGCCGGTAGCTTCGTCGCCAGTGACGGCAACATCCGTGGCCCATACCTGGAAGCTGCGATGCAGAAAGTCCGCGCCGATAACCCTGGCCTCAAGGCCACGGATATGGACCTGGCGAACGCTATCCTGGCAAAAAACGCCATTGCTTCCGAGTAATACCGCCGCATAAAAAATGCCGTTCCTCGAGAGCGGCATTTTTTTTGCCCTGATTTCCTACGCCAGACGCTGGCGATTCCGCATCTGAACAGGAAAAGTCCTGTCGAGTTGCAGGCGCGCCCGGCAACAAGCTATCGATTCCCTTCAGACTGAGTGAATCGATGACCATGCAAAAACTCTCCTACGCCCTGCTGCTCGCCGCGGTTGCCACGCCTTATGCCCAGGCAGAAAGCTGGTACGGGTCGGCAAAGCTCAACAGCGCCCGGCAGAATCTCTCAAGCTCACTGCTGACCAGCCCACGCGTAACCCACCGGGTAGAAGCCCCCGACAGCAGCAAGACGTTCACCGGCTCATTCGCCGTGGGCTATGCCTTTGCCGATGGCTGGCGCCTGGAGGGGGAATACACGATGCCCAGCCACTCGACCTTCAAATCCCATTGGGCACCGTTCAATGCCAACGTCAACAGCCTGCGCACCGACAGCCAGCGCCTGATGCTCAACGGTTATAAAAACATCCCGATGAATGAATGGCTGTCGTTCTACGGTATGGCGGGAGTCGGCGTGGCCCAGGTTGACGCCGAGGGTTACCAGACCAACGACACCCGCCGTTTCGCCAGCAATCGCCAATACAACTTCGCCTACAGCGTTGGCCTGGGGCTGGATGCCAAGGTCAGCGAAACCCTGACCCTGGGTACCGGCTGGCGTTACGTGGACATGGGCGGGATCGAGACCGGCTACAACACGTTCGCCAATCGGATAAACGCCCGGGACGAACAGCTCAAAGGCAAGCTCAAAGAGCAGAACGTGTTTCTTGAGGCACGCGTTGCCTTCTGACACCGATGCTGAAATGCCGCTCCCGAGGCGGCATTTTTTGTTTCAGGCGGGACGATTCATTCACAGACGACAGGCTATATTCAGTCGAGCCGTGCAACCATGCCCGGCATTGATATGCTTTTTTCTCATCGCCTTCTGAAACGGATGCCTTCAACGTCATGAGCCAACTGCCCTTTCTGCCGTTCTCCAAGCCCACCATTGATGAAGCCACCATCTCGGCGGTAGGCGACGTACTGCGCTCCGGCTGGATCACCAGCGGGCCGAAAGTGCAGGCGTTCGAGGCGCAGTTGTCGGAATATTTTGGGGGGCGCCCGGTGCGTACCTTCAACTCGGGCACCTGCACCATGGAGATTGCCTTGCGCATCGCCGGTATCGGGCCTGGTGACGAAGTCATCACCACCCCGATTTCGTGGGTAGCCACGGCCAACGTGATTCTGGAAGTCGGTGCCACGCCGGTGTTCGCCGACATCGACCCGGTGACCCGCAATATCGACCTGGCGCAGGTAGAAGCCGCGATCACACCGCGCACCAAGGCAATCATCCCGGTATACCTGGCGGGCCTGCCGTTGGACATGCCATTGCTCTACGCGCTGGCCAACAAGTACAACCTGCGCATCGTCGAAGATGCAGCCCAGGCCCTGGGTTCCAGCTGGGATGGCCAACGCATTGGCGCTACCGGCGATTTCGTATCGTTCAGCTTCCAGGCGAACAAGAACATCACCTCGTCCGAAGGCGGCTGCCTGGTATTGAACAACGCTGAAGAAGCGCGCCTGGCGGAAAAATATCGCCTGCAGGGCGTGACCCGCACCGGCTTCGATGGCCTCGACGTGGATGTGTTGGGCGGCAAGTTCAACATGACCGACATCGCAGCAGCCATCGGCCTGGGCCAGTTTGCCCATATCGAGAAGATCACTGCCCACCGCCAGGAACTGGCGCGTCACTATTTCGAATGCTTCGGCAGTGATTTTGAAGCGCAGTACGGTGCGCAATTGCCACCGGCAGACTTCGAAAACAGCAACTGGCACCTGTTCCAGCTGGTACTGCCGGAGCGTCAGGACGGCCTGCCCGCACGCGCCACGTTCATGGAGCAGATGCAGGCCCATGGCGTCGGCATTGGCTATCACTACCCACCGATCCACCTGCTGAGCTTGTACAAGGCACAGGGATTCAAGGAAGGCATGTTCCCGGTAGCGGAAAAAGTGGGGCGTTTGATTGTGTCGTTGCCGATGTTCACGGCGATGACGAAGGCGGACGTAGAGCGTTCGGTAGCGGCGGTAAAAGCAGTATTGAAACGCGGATAAAACCTTTGCGGGAGCCGATTGCCGGCTCCCGCAGCGGGATCACTCGCCGATGGCAGCCTTGTAGCCGGCAGCGTCCAGCAATTTTTTCAGTTCATCCGGGTTGCTTGGCTTGAGCTTGAAGATCCAGGCGCCGTAAGGGTCGGAGTTCAACAGCTCTGGCTCACCGCTCAAGGCGTCGTTCACCGCGATCACTTCGCCAGCAATTGGCGAGTAGATATCCGAAGCGGCCTTCACCGATTCAACCACGCCGGCCTGGTCAGCCGCCTTGAACACGTTGCCGACTTCGGTCAACTCAACGAACACTACATCCCCCAATGCTTCCTGGGCATGGTCCGAGATCCCGACGGTCACGGTGCCGTCAGCTTCCAGACGGGCCCATTCGTGACTTTCGGCAAAACGCAGGTCGGCAGGGATATCGCTCATAGTCTGTGTCCTCAAGGAAAAATGTCAGCGGCCATTGGCCCGCCGGAAAAGTTAGATCAATGTTTTGCCATGGCGCACGAACGTCGGTTTGACCACCCGAACCGGGTACCACTTGCCGCGGATTTCCACCTCGGCCCGGTCAGCAGTCGCCGACGGCACACGCGCCAGGGCAATGGATTTGCTTAGCGTAGGAGAGAAACTACCACTGGTGATCTCTCCTTCGCCAACATTGGCGATACGAACCACCTGGTGAGCGCGTAAAACCCCGCGCTCTTCCAGCACCAGGCCGACCAGCTTGGACTTCACACCCGCAGCCTTTTCGGCTTCCAGGGCGGCGCGGCCGATGAAATCCCGCTCGGCCGGCTCCCAGGCGATGCTCCAGGCCATGTTGGCTGCCAGGGGCGAGACGTCCTGGTGAATATCCTGACCGTAAAGGTTCATGCCGGCCTCGAGGCGCAGCGTGTCGCGGGCGCCGAGGCCGATGGGCGAAATGCCTGCGCCTACCAGGTCGTTGAAGAACGCCGGGGCCTGATCGGCCGGCAGGACAATTTCAAGACCGTCTTCGCCGGTGTAACCGGTGCGCGCGATAAACCAGTCGCCGTCAGCCAGGCCTTCAAAGGGCTTGAGCTGATGGATCAGGGTGGCGCGGGACTGGGTCACCAGTTCAGCGATCTTTTGCCGGGCATGGGGGCCTTGAATGGCGAGCATGGCCAATTCGGGCCGCTCGCGGAGCTGGGCCTGATAGCTGCCGAGCCGAGCCTGCATCCAGGCCATGTCCTGGTCACGGGTGGCGGCGTTGACCACCAGCCGGTAACCGCCCTCGGTACGGTAGACGATCATGTCGTCCACCACGCCGCCCTGCTCGTTGAGCATGGCGCTGTATAACGCGCGGCCGCAGCCGTGCAATCGGTCAACATCATTGGCCAGCAAATGCTGGAGCCATTCCTTGGCCTGGGGGCCTGTGATATCGATCACGGTCATATGGGATACATCGAACACCCCGCAGTCGCGTCGCACCTGATGGTGCTCCTCAACCTGCGAGCCGTAGTGCAAAGGCATATCCCAACCGCCAAAATCGACCATTTTCGCGCCAAGGGCGAGATGCAGGTCATACAGAGGCGTGCGCTGTCCCATGGGTTTCTCCTTCCGGGCGTGGCGAAGGTGCGGACGGTCGCCGTTCGGGCCGCACGCCTTGAAATACAAGGCCTGTAGCCGCGTTCAGCAACCCGATCTGAAAGATCGACCGCACCGAATGCCGCGCATTGTAGCCTCAAGCCGTAGGACTGGCACCTAACCGATTCGTCGCGCCGAACGTCGGATCAACCCGATGACCGGTAACAGCCCCACCAATACCAGGGTCAGGGCCGGCAGCGAAGCCCGCGCCCACTCCCCTTCGCTGGTCATCTCGAAAATCCGCACCGCCAGCGTGTCCCAGCCGAACGGGCGCATCAGCAGGGTCGCCGGCATTTCCTTGAGCACATCGACAAACACCAGCAGCGCCGCGCTCAGGGTGCCCGGCAGCAAAAGTGGCAGATACACTTTGCAAAACAGTCGCGGCCCGCTGACCCCAAGACTGCGGGCGGCTTCCGGCAAGGACGGGCGGATTCGCGCCAGGCTGTTTTCCAGCGGCCCGTAGGCCACCGCAATGAAGCGCACCAGATACGCCAGCAGCAAGGCCGACAAACTGCCCAGTAACAGCGGTTTGCCGGCGCCCCCCAGCCAGCCGGAGACCGGGATCACCAGTTCACGATCCAGGTAGCTGAACGCCAACATGATCGACACCGCCAGCACCGAGCCGGGCAGCGCGTAGCCTACGTTGGCCAGGCTGATGCCGGAGCGGATGGCCCGGGTGGGCGCCAGGCGATGGGCGAACGCCAGCACCAGGGCCACGCTGACGGTGATCAGGGCAGCCATACCGCCCAGGTACAGGGTATGGACGATCAAACCGGCGTAGCGCTCGTCCAGGTCGAAACGGCCACGCTGCCAGAACCAGGCCACCAGTTGCAGCATCGGGATCACGAACGCGCAGGCGAACACCAATCCGCACCAACCGCTGGCCAACGCCGCCTTGAACCCGCGCAGATGGTAAAGCGCCTTGCCGCGAGGTCGCTCGTTGCTCGGCCGGCTGGCGCCCCGGGCGCGGCGCTCGCCGTACAGCACCAGCATCACCACCAACAGCAACAGGCTGGCCAGTTGCGCGGCACTGGAGAGGCTGAAAAAGCCGTACCAGGTCTTGTAGATGGCGGTGGTAAAGGTGTCGAAGTTGAACACCGAGACGGCACCGAAATCCGCCAGGGTTTCCATCAGCGCGAGGGCCACGCCCGCACCGATGGCGGGACGCGCCATGGGCAGGGCCACCCGCCAGAACGCTTGCCACGGCGACTGCCCCAAGACACGCGCCGCTTCCATCAGGCCTTTGCCCTGGGCGAGGAACGCGGTGCGTGCCAGCAGATAAACGTAGGGGTAGAACACCAGCACCAGCACGATGATCACACCGCTGGTCGAGCGCACACGCGGCAGGCGCAAGCCTGTACCAAACCATTCGCGCAGCAGGGTTTGCACCGGGCCGGAGAAGTCCAGCAGGCCGACGAAGACGAAGGCGAGCACATAGGCGGGAATCGCGAAGGGCAGCATCAACGCCCAGTCCAGCCAGCACCGGCCGGGGAATTCGCAGAGGCTGGTCAGCCAGGCCAGGCTGACGCCCAGCAGCGTAACGCCCACACCGACGCCCAGCACCAGGGTCAAGGTGTTGCCCAGCAGACGTGGCATCTGGGTTTCCCACAGGTGGGACCAGATCTGGTGGTCGATGGTCTGCCACGACAGCAACAGCACGCTCAACGGCAGCAGCACCAGGGCGGCAACGGTGAAGACCGGCAGGTACCAGCGGCGTTGGGCGGGATGGGCCAAAGGTTAATTCTCAGAGAATGAATAGCTTGAAGCCAGCGCTAACCAATGTGGGAGCGGGCTTGTGTGGGAGCGGGCTTGCTCGCGAAAGCGGCGTGTCAGTCAACGCATATGTGACTGATACACCCTCTTCGCGAGCAAGCCCGCTCCCACACAAACCCGCCCCCACATTTAGATCGGCGGCGCCTTGCAAATTGTATCTAGTTCCAGCCAGCGCGATCCATCAAGCGAATAGCCTCAGCCTGGCGCTTGCCCGCCACTTCCACCGGCAATGTATCGGCCACAAACTTGCCCCAGGTCGCCACTTCCGCCGACGGCGGCACCGCCGGGTTGGCCGGGAACTCCTGATTCACATCCGCAAAGATCTTCTGCGCTTCCGGCGTGGTCATCCACTCCACCAGCGCCTTGGCTGCTTCCGGGTGCGGTGCATGCTTGGTCAGGCCGATGCCCGACAGGTTGACGTGCACCCCGCGGTCGCCCTGGTTCGGCCAGAACAACTTCACCGCCAGGTCCGGCTTCTGCTTGTGCAGGCGGCCGTAGTAGTAGGTGTTCACGATGCCCACGTCACACTGCCCGGCGTTGATCGCTTCCAGCACGGCAATGTCATCGGAGAACACGTCGGTGGACAGGTTGTTGACCCAGCCCTTGACGATTTCTTCGGTCTTGGCCGCGCCGTGGGTTTCGATCAGGGTGGCGGTCAGCGACTGGTTGTAGACCTTCTTCGCGGTGCGCAGGCACAGGCGGCCTTCCCACTGCTTGTCGGCCAGGGCTTCGTAGGTGGTCAGGTCGCCCGGTTTCACGCGATCGGTGGAGTAGGCGATGGTCCGCGCTCGCAGGCTCAGGCCGGTCCAGGCATGGGCCGAAGAACGGTATTGAAGGGGAATATTCTTGTCGATCACCGCAGAGGTGAACGGCTGCAGGATGCCCATCTGCTCGGCCTGCCAGAGGTTGCCGGCGTCGACGGTGAGCAGCAGGTCGGCGGTGGCGTTTTCACCTTCGGCCTTGATGCGCTGCATCAGCGGCGCTTCCTTGTCGGTGATGAACTTCACCTGCACGCCGGTCTTCCTGGTGTAGGCGTCGAACACCGGCTTGATCAGTTCGTCGATGCGCGAGGAGTAGACCACGACCTCATCGGCCGCCTGCACGGTGGTGCTGCCGATAAGAGTGAGTGCCAGGGCAGTCAGGAGGCGCTTGGGTGCCAACATGGGTGCGGTCTCTCATTTGCAAAAAGAGCGCAAATGATAAAGACTCACATTTGGTAACGCTCAACGGAGCCGTTACCAGATGTTGCACAGCACCCTCAGGCCTTGGCCAGCTCCGGCAAATCCCCGGTCAAACCCAATGCCTGACGCACAAACAACGCCTTGGCCTCCGGCATCTGCTCAACCACCTTCAGCCCTGCATTACGCAGCCAGCGCAACGGCAGTTGATCGGCCTGGAACAACCGCTCAAAGCCTTCCATCGCCGCCATCAGCGCCAGGTTGTGCGGCATGCGCCGACGCTCGTAACGGCTGAGCACCTTCACATCCGCCAGGCGCTCGCCGCGCTCGTTGGCCGCCAGCAGCACCTCGGCGAGCACCGCCGCATCGAGGAAGCCCAGGTTCACCCCCTGCCCCGCCAGCGGATGAATGACGTGGGCCGCGTCGCCAATCAATGCCAGGCCTTCTGCCACGTAACGTTTGGCGTGGCGCTGACGCAACGGCACGCACAGCCGTGGATCGGCGCTTATCACGCTGCCCAGGCGGCCTTCGAAGGCATTTTCCAGTTCACGGCAGAAGCTTTCATCATCCAGCGCCATCAAGCGCTCGGACTCACTCGGGGTGGTCGACCAGACGATCGAACACCAGTCTTCCTGCCCGTCCCGCACCAGCGGCAGGAATGCCAGCGGGCCATTGTCGGTAAAACGCTGCCAGGCCGTCTTTTGATGCACCTGGCTGCTGCGCACACTGGTGACGATGGCGTTGTGCAAATAATCCCACTCACGGGTAGCGGTGCCGGTCAGGCGACGTACTGCCGAGTTGGCACCGTCCGCCGCGACCACCAGTGGCGCGCGCAAGGTGCGGCCATCGGCCAGGGTCAGCAGCCAGTCATCGCCGGAGCGGCGCATCTGTTCCAGGCGCGCATTGGCCAGCAGGCCGAGGTCGCAGTCGTGCAGGCGGTCGAGCAAGGCGTCCTGGACCACACGGTTTTCAACGATATGCCCCAGCACCTCGGCATGCACGCTGGCCGCCGAGAAGTGGATCTGCCCGGTGCCGCTGCCGTCCCACACCTGCATCTCGCCGTACGGGCTGGCACGTCGCTCGACAATCCCGTCCCACACGCCAAGGCGCTCGAGGATGCGCTGGCTGGCGGCCGACAAGGCGCTCACCCGCGGTTCGAACGCAGCATGAGGGTCGAACGGCTTGACGCTCAGCGGGCTGCCGTCGAGCAGCAGCACCTGCAGGCCACTGCCCTGCAACGCCAGCGCCAGGGCGCTTCCGACCATTCCGGCCCCGACAATCAGCACATCTGCGCGCATGTCCATGCTTTAAGCCTGTCTCGATTGCAGCTTGCGCCGCACGTAAAGGGTTTTGTCGACCCGCGCCACCAGGGTGCCGGAGCCGTCATGAATCTGTACCTTGAGCTGCGGTAAATACTTGTCGCCGCTGGCGGTGTGCTGGCGAATCTCGTCCAGCAATGCTTGGTCGATGGAAAATTCGGCGAACACCGGGCCTTTGCCCGGCGAGATAAAGTCGATAGCGGCAGCCTTGTCCCAGACAATGTAGTCGCGGCCCAGGTTCTCCATCAGCATCAGCATGTAGAACGGGTCGACCATCGAATACAGGCTGCCGCCAAACTGCGTGCCGACGTAGTTGCGGTTGTACCAGCCCAGGCCCATGCGCACCTTGACCTCGCGGAAATCGCTGCCGATGTGCAACACCCGAACTCCGGCCCCGAGGTACGGCGGGTACAGAGTCATGATCCAGCGCAACAGCCGCGCCTTGCCCAGGCGTCGGGTCAGCCACTCACGCATCGGGACGGGTGCCCAGGCCCATGGCCTGGCGCGCGAACCAGCGCTTGGCCGGCGGCAGCAAGTCGAGGCCCAGCAAGCCCATGTTGCGGCCCAGCGCGACCAACGGTTGCGCACTGCCAAACAGGCGGGTGACCTGATCGGAGAAGCCGACGGTGAGCTTCTGGTCCATGCGCTGACGCTCGCGGTACGCCTGCAGTGTCGCCAGGTCGCCCGGAATCGCCGGCCCGGCCAGCAGCGCCTCGGCCAACGCGTAGGCATCCCGCAGGGACAGGTTGAAGCCCTGACCGGCAATCGGGTGCAGGCTGTGGGCGGCATTGCCAAGTACGGCCAGATGAGAGCGCACTTGTTCTTCCGCTTCCACGAGCGTCAGCGGGTACAGGTGGCGCGCACCGACTTGCTTGAGGGTGCCCAGGCGGTAGCCGAACACGCCCTGCAGTTCATTCAGGAAGCTGCGTTCGTCCAGCTCGGCCAGGCGCTTGGCGTCCATGCCGATGCGGGTCCAGACCAGCGCGCAACGGTTGTCCGGCAACGGCAGCAAGGCCATCGGGCCTTCGTCGGTGAACCGCTCGAACGCCTCGCCGTTGTGGGCCTCGCTTGGGGTGATGTTGGCGATCAGGGCGCTCTGGTTGTACGGCCGCTTTTTAACGCCGATGCCCAGTTGCTCGCGCAAACCTGAGCGACCGCCATCGGCCAGCACCGCGAGGTCGCACTCCAGCACGGTTTCGTCATTGAGGGTCAGGCGGTAGCCATCGGCAAGCGGCTCCATGCGCGTAACTTCCGCCGGGCAACGCCAACTGACCACGTCCTTGTCCAGCCCTTGCCACAGGCAATGGCCCAGCCAGGCGTTTTCCACCACGTAGCCAAGCGCCGGCACACCCTCTTCCATGGCCGACAGGCGCGCGGTAGAGAAGCGGCCACGGTCCGACACATGAATCTGTTTGATCGGCTCGGCGCGGCGAGAGATTTCCTGCCACACGCCCAACCGTTGATAGATCTGCCGCGCGCCAAAGGACAGCGCTGAAGAACGCGCGTCATAGCTCGGCTGGTAGCTGTCGCCGGGGGCAAACGGCTCGATCAGCACGATCTTCCAGCCCCGGGCCTTGGCCCCGGCCTGCAAGGCCAATGCGAGGCTGGCACCCACCAGGCCGCCGCCGATAATCGCCAGGTTGACCCGGCTCATCGGGCGCTCGCCATCAATGCTTCGATCTCGGCGACGGACTTGGGCACGCCACCGGTCAGAATTTCACAGCCTTGCTTGGTCACCACCACGTCGTCCTCGATGCGTACGCCAATGCCACGCCATTTCTTCGCCACGTTCTGGTTGTCCGGCGAGATGTAAATCCCCGGCTCCACGGTCAGTGCCATGCCGACTTCCAGCACCCGCCACTCGCCGCCGACCTTGTATTCGCCGACATCGTGCACATCCATCCCCAGCCAGTGGCCGGCGCGGTGCATGTAGAAGGCTTTATAGGCTTCACTGGCGATCAGTTCGTCGACATCACCCTGCAACAATCCCAGCTTCACCAGCCCGGCAGTGATCACTTGCACCGTCGCCTCGTGGGCCTGGTTCCAATGCTTGTTCGGGGCGATTTCAGCAAAGGCGGCCTCCTGGGAAGCCAGCACGATTTCATAAATCGCCTTCTGCTCGGCGGAAAACTTGCCGCTCACCGGCCAGGTGCGGGTGATGTCGCTGGCGTAGCAGTCGATCTCGCAACCGGCGTCGATCAGCACCAGGTCGCCGTCCTTGAGCACCGCGTCATTCTGCTGGTAATGCAGGATGCAGCTGTTGCGCCCCGAGGCGACGATGGAACCATAGGCCGGCATCTTCGCCCCGCCCTTGCGAAACTCGTAGTCGAGCTCCGCTTCCAGGCTGAACTCATGCAACCCGGCGCGGCTGGCCTGCATCGCCCGTACATGGGCCGCGCAGGAAATCCGCGCCGCCTCGCGCATCACCTTCACTTCTGCCGCCGATTTATACAGGCGCATGTCATGAAGCAGATGATCCAGGGCAACAAATTCGTTCGGTGGCTGGGCGCCGAGGTGCGCTTTAGAGCGGATCACGTTGATCCACTCCATCAGGTGCCGGTCGAATTCGGCATTGCTGCCCATGGCCGAATACACCCGGTCGCGGCCTTCGATCAGGCCGGGCAGGATGTCGTCGATATCGGTAATCGGGAAGGCGTCATCGGCGCCAAAATCGCGAATCGCGCCTTCGGTGCCCGCTCGCAGGCCGTCCCACAGTTCGCGCTCGGCATTGCGTTCGCGGCAGAACAGCACGTACTCGCCGTGCTGGCGGCCGGGCATCAGCACGATCACCGCCTCCGGTTCGGGGAAGCCGCTCAGGTACTGGAAGTCGCTGTCCTGGCGGTAGACGTGCTCGACGTCACGGTTGCGGATGGCTACCGCGGCCGCCGGCAGGATGGCGATGCTGTTGGGTTCCATCTGCGCCATGAGCGCCTTGCGGCGCCGGGTGTATTCCGCTTTGGGGATATGGATCATGGGCAGATGGGCTTCCTTTCTTAGTGCAGCGACGGCTTGGGTGCAGCGGGCTCAGCCGATTTACGGGTCTCGGTGAACAGCAGCAGCGGCGCGACGCGCAGGTATTCCATGACTTCCATGTAGTCGCTTTCGCCGTCTTCGGACTCTTCCAGGGCGTCTTGCACCTGAGAGATGGCGGCCAGGTCCTGCAGCACTTCCTGGGCATCGGTGCTCAGGTCGAGGCCGCCGGCGTTCACGCCGAAACCGTGGAGGAAGCCTTGGCACCATTGGCCCAACGCGGCGGCGCGCTCGGTGAGCGGCGCGTCATCGGTAGGCAGCAGCAAGACGACGGTGACGTCATCACCGGTCAGCTCGCCTTTAACCATCTCTTGCAGGCCGATGAGCGCATTGCGCACGTTTTCGGTAGGCTCGGTTTCCAGCAGCTCGGCGACGTCGGCCAGCCAGTTGTCGGCATCAAAGCCGACACCGGTGCAGCTGCGGCCCAGCAGCACGCCGTGCAGTTCGGCAGGCGAGCAAGGATGACCGCTGGAACTCAGCAGTTTGGAAAAAGCATCGTACGGGGAGTTCTGAATGGGCATGGTGAGCTAGGCGCCAGACGGCGCAATGTCTAGAATGAAGCGCTGTATCCTAGCATCGGCAGACGTACCAAGACTATCAAGGGCGTCAGATCGTTTATCCAGCAGTTGCCATTCATCAGACAAAATCCAGTGGAACCCAATGGAAGACACCGACCTGCAAGCGCTGATGGCCAGACTCGAGCTGCTAATTAACCGGGTCGAGCAACTTAAGAGCCAAAACGGACTCCTATTAGCTCAGGAAAAGACCTGGCGCGAGGAACGCGCTCACCTCATTGAAAAAAACGAAATCGCCCGGCGTAAGGTCGAATCGATGATTTCGCGCCTGAAGGCCCTGGAGCAAGACTCATGAGTTCAAGCAATAGCGTCACCGTGCAGATTCTCGACAAAGAATATTCGATCATCTGCCCCCAGGAAGAACGCAGCAACCTGGTGAGCGCTGCCCGCTACCTGGACGGCAAGATGCGCGAAATCCGCAGCAGCGGCAAAGTCATCGGCGCCGATCGCATCGCCGTGATGGCCGCCCTGAACATTACCCACGATCTGCTGCATAAGCAGGAACGGCCTGACGTGCAGGCCAGCGGCTCGACGCGCGAGCAGGTGCGCGACCTGCTGGAGCGGGTCGATCTGGTACTTTCTACCGATCCAGAGCCACCCAAGGGCTGATTGCGGCGTCGGTTTCGGGTATACTCGCCCCACTCCCTGGCGTGCTTGCCAGTCGGCGATGTCCCTGAGCCGATTCGCACTACCCTGGAAGTTACACGTTGGGCTGGTGTGCATGTCCGCTAGACGGAAAGCCTTAAAGCCTACTGTTTCTTCCACCTTGAACTTTCGGGTTCAAGGGCTAAGTCGACAGCGGTTCTGTCGGGGAGCCTGATTCCCAAATCCAATGCCAGTCCCAGGACTGGCATTGTTTTATGAGCCGAAAACCATGACCGAACCTGCGCCGCTTTCACGCCCGCAACTTCGACGCATGCTGCGCAAAGCCCGCCGCGCCCTGACGCCAAGCGAGCAACGCCAGGCCGCCCTGGGCCTGTATCGGCAACTGGCACAGCACCCGCTGTTTCGCCGGGCCAAACACCTATCCTTATATCTACCGACGGACGGTGAAATCGATCCGCGCCTGCTGCTGCGCGCTGCACAGCGCCGGGGCAAGGCGACTTACCTGCCGGTGCTCAGTGCATGGCCGCGAACCAAGATGGTGTTCCAGCGAGTGCGCCCCGGCGAAAAGCTGAGGCCCAACCGTTTTCGCATCCTCGAGCCCCAGGTAAATGCCAGCCGACAACGCAAGGTCTGGGCGCTGGACCTGGTGCTGCTGCCACTGGTTGGCTTTGATGATGAGGGCGGACGGTTGGGCATGGGCGGCGGGTTTTATGACCGCAGCCTGGCCTACATGGCCCGCCGGAAATCCTGGCGCAAGCCGACGCTGTTGGGCCTGGCCCATGAATGCCAGAAGGTCGAACGATTGGCACAGGCAAGCTGGGATGTACCGCTTGAGGGCACAGTCACCGATAAGGATTGGTATATAGCAGAGACGCTACTGGAATCAGCAGCGCCTTGAAGACGGGTCAGCGTTTGAACGGTTGCGGCTGTTGCTGTGCGAGTTCAATCGGTGCGTCAGTCTTGTTCGACCACAAGCTCTGCGCATAGCCGGTGGTCACAACGCCCAGGCCGAACAAAATAACCAAAATCCATAGTAAATCCGGTTTGCGTTTCATCGATTGCCCCCCTTCAGGCATCTTGCACACGATGACAGCAACGTTCCATTAGTAGTCCGTGCCAGCTGCGTCAAGCTCAAAACCCCGGCATTCTGCGTTAACGTGAACCAACACGCAAACCTTGACGCCAACCGACTGTCGGTTTGTCATAAAATTGCAGGACAACTTTCCCAATCGACTTTTGAGGAGCGAAAACATGGCCTATTGGCTGATGAAATCCGAGCCCGATGAACTGTCCATCAAGGGCCTGGAAAAGCTCGGCGAGGCCCGGTGGGACGGGGTGCGCAACTACCAGGCGCGGAACTTCCTGCGGGCGATGGCGGTGGGTGACCAGTTCTTCTTCTACCACTCCAGCTGCCCGGAACCGGGGATTGCCGGCATCGGTAAAATCGTCGAGGCAGCCTACCCGGACCCGACCGCGCTGGAGCCCGACAGTCATTATTTCGACGCCAAGGCCAGCCCTGAAAAAAACCCGTGGAGCGCGATCAATGTTGCCCACGTCGAGACCTTTGCGAAGGTCCTGGGGCTGGGCTATCTGAAACAGCAAACCGCCCTCGCCGAGTTGCCCCTGGTGCAAAAAGGCAGCCGCCTTTCGGTGATGCCGGTCACCGCCGAGCAATGGGCCGCCGTACTCGGCCTGCGCTGAAACAGCAGAACCCTGCGGTCACGCCCATGGCGCATGCATCTGCGCGCCAACCGGGTTAGGCTGGCGCTTCATTTGACCCGCATCAAGGGCCTCCGGGCAGGATCGGTCAAACTAGGACGCTAACGCCGCAGGATGCACCCATGTCGACGAACCACCGCACCTCCCATCTTTTCGCCATTCCATTGATTGTCTTGCTGCTGGCCGCCGGCGGCTTCGGCTATTGGCAATCCACCCAAGACCGCCTGCCCGAAGGCTTGAGCATGGGCAATGGCCGGCTGGAATCGACTGAAGTGCAGATCGCCGCCAAGATCCCCGGTCGCCTCGCCGAAGTGCGGGTGGACGAAGGCGACAAGGTGCTCAAGGGCCAACTGCTGGCGCGCATGGACACCCGCACCCTGGAAGCCCAGCGCGCCCAGGCCGAAGCCGAAGTGCTGCGGGCCAGGGAGAATTTCGCTGCTGCCGAAGCCAATGTGCAACTGCGCCGGAGCGAACAACTGCTGGCCAGCCAGGAACTCAAGCGCACCCAGGAGCTGTACAAGCGCGGCTTCGCCAGCGGCCAGCTGATCGACCAGCAGCAGGCCCGGCAAAACACCGGCAACGCTGCCGTGGTCGCCGCCCAGGCCCAGGTCAATTCGGTAAAGGCCGCCATCGGCGCCGCCCAGGCTCAGGTCGCCCAGCTCACCAGTGAAATCGAAGACAGCAGCCTGCGGGCGCCTATCGACGGCATCATCCAGCTACGCCTGGCCGAACCCGGCGAAGTGCTCGGCGCGGGTGGTCGCGTGTTACTGCTGATCGACCCCAACGACCAATACATGAACCTGTATCTGCCCGCTTCGGTAACCGGCGCCCTGACCGTCGGCAGTGAGGCTCGGATCGTCCTCGACGCCCTGCCGAAGCAACCGCTGCCGGCGAAAATCAGCTTCGTCGCCGCCAAATCGCAGTTCACCCCCAAGGAAGTGGAAACCCGCGACGAACGTCAGAAGCTGGTGTTCCGGGTCAAGCTGCGCCTGACCCAACCAAGCGCCGTGCCCCAAGCCAAACCGGGCATGCCCGGCGCCGGCTATGTGCGCACCGCTGACCTGGACTGGCCGGCCAACCTGCAATGAACGGCCTGGCGCTGCACGCCACGGGGATCAACCATCGCTACGGCAAGCAACAGGCGCTGATCGACATCGCCTTCAGCCTGCCCGCCGGCACACGCTGCGGGTTGATCGGCCCGGACGGCGCCGGCAAGTCGAGCCTGCTGGGCTTGATCGCCGGGGTCAAAAAGCTTCAACAAGGCGAACTGCAAGTACTCGGCGGCTCCATCGAAGACCGCCGCCACCGCAACAGCCTGTACCCGCGTATCGCCTTCATGCCTCAAGGCCTGGGCGGCAACCTTTACCCCGAGCTGTCCATCAGCGAAAACATCCGGTTCTTTGCCACGCTGTTCGGCCTGTCAAAAGCCGATTGCGACCAGCGCATGCACAACCTGCTGCTGGCCACCGACCTCGCACGCTTCGCCGAGCGACCTGCCGGCAAGCTCTCCGGCGGCATGAAGCAGAAACTCGGCCTGTGCTGTGCACTGATCCACGACCCGGACCTGTTGATCCTCGACGAACCCACCACCGGCGTCGACCCGCTGTCCCGTCGACGCTTCTGGGAACTGGTGGAAACCGTACGCAGCGAACGCCCGCAGCTCACACTGCTGGTGGCCACCGCCTACATGGAAGAAGCCGAGCAGTTTGAACACTGCCTGATGCTCGACCGCGGCAAGCTGATCGCCGACGGCCTGAGCAGCGAACTCGCCGCCGCGACGCCCAGCGGCAAACTGGACGAAGCCTTCACCCATTTCCAGGGCGACAGTGCCCATAACAACGAACCGCTGGTGATTCCGCCCCGGCAAAGCGACAACACCGACATCGCCATCGAAGCCCACGACCTGACCCTGCGCTTCGGCGACTTCACGGCAGTCAACAAGGTCAGCTTCGCCATTGGCCGGGGCGAGATCTTTGGTTTCCTCGGCTCCAACGGCTGCGGCAAGACCACCACCATGAAAGTCCTCACCGGGTTGATGCCCGCCACCGAGGGCACCGCCACGCTGCTGGGCAACCCGGTAAACGCCAAGGACCTGGCCACCCGCAAGCGCGTGGGTTTCATGTCGCAAAGCTTCTCGCTGTACGGCGAACTCAGCGTGCGCCAGAACCTGGTGCTGCATGCGCAGTTGTTCGACCTGCCCAAGGCCGAGAGCGGCCAGCGCATCGACGAGTTGATCAAGCGTTTTGACCTGGGCGACGTTGCCGAGCAGCCGTCCGGCGAGTTGCCGCTGGGCCTGCGCCAGCGCTTGTCCCTGGCGGTGGCGGTGCTGCACCGCCCGGAAGTGCTGATCCTCGATGAGCCGACCTCGGGCGTCGACCCGGCCGCGCGGGATGACTTCTGGCGGCTGCTGATCGAACTGTCCCGGGAACAGGGCGTGACGATCTTCCTGTCCACCCACTTCATGAACGAAGCCCAGCGCTGCGACCGCATCTCGCTGATGCACGCGGGCAAGGTGCTGGCCTGCGACACGCCGGACGCGCTGCAACAGCAGTTCCACGGCGAAACCCTGGAAGCAGCGTTTGTCACCTGCCTGGAACAGGCTCAAGGCGCGCCCGAAGCGGCCACCGCGCCCTCCGAAACCGTCAGCGAACCCATGGCCCCACCCGTCAGCAAACGCGGGTTCAGCGTCGCCCGCCTGTTGGCCGTGGCCAGCCGCGAAGGCAAGGAACTGCTGCGGGACAAAGTGCGCATGGCCTTCGCCCTGTTGGGGGCGATTTTCATGATGGTGATCTTCGGCTACGGCATTTCCCTGGACGTGGAGAAGCTCGCCTTCGCCGTCTACGACCAGGATCAGACGCCGCAAAGCCGGGCCTACTTGGAAGCCTTTCGCAGTTCGCGCTATTTCGCCGAACAGCCGCCGATCACTGACTCCAACGAACTGCACAAACGCCTGCAACGCTCGGAAATCAAACTGGCGCTGGAGATTCCGCCAGGGTTCGGCCGCGATCTCTACGCCGGCCGCCAACCCGCCGTGGCCGCCTGGCTCGATGGCGGCATGCCGTTCCGTGCGGAAACCAGCCGCAATTATGTCGAGGCCGTGCACCAGGCCAACCTCCAACAACTGGCCGAACTGAACAGCACACCATTGAATCAGCAAGCCGCCGCCAAACTGGAAACCCGCTTTCGCTACAACCAGGACGTGGTCAGCGTGAACGCTATCGGCCCCGGCGTGATGGCGCTGATCCTCGCCTTCATCCCGGCAATGCTCACGGCCCTGGGGATCGTGCGCGAGAAGGAACTGGGCTCCATCACCAACTTCTACGCCACACCCCTGACCCGCCTGGAATTCCTGTTGGGCAAGCAGGCGCCGTACCTGGCCGTGAGCCTGATCAACCTGGGCCTGCTGGTGGCGATGAACCGCTGGCTGTTCGGCGTGCCGTTCAAGGGCAGCGGCGTGACCCTGGCTTTCGGCGGCCTGCTGTATGTGCTGGCCACCACCAGCATGGGCCTGCTGATTTCCGCGTTCACCCGCACCCAGATCGCAGCGATCCTGGGCACCATGATCATCACCAGCCTGCCGACCATCCAGTTCTCCGGGCTGATCGTGCCGCGCTCGTCCCTGGAAGGCGCCGCCGCGTTGATGGGCATGTTGTTCCCGGCGGGCTACTTCCTCGACATTGCGGTGGGCACCTTTACCAAGGCCCTGGACCTGCGTCAGCTATGGCCACAGTGCCTGGCGCTGTTCGGGTTTTTCCTGGGGTTCACCGGGCTTAGCCTGATCATGCTCAAGAAGCAGGAGGCCTGAGATGCACAAGTTCGCCCATATCCTGCGCCTCGGCATCAAGGAACTGACCAGCCTGCGCCACGACAGCGTGTTGCTGCTGTTCCTGTTCTACGCCTTTACCGTCGCCATCTATATGCCCGCCGCCGGCTCGGTGATCGGTGTGCACAACGCCAGCGTGGCCTTTGTGGATGAAGACCACAGCGCGCTTTCCCGGCAACTGGCCGAAGCACTGCAACCGCCGGAATTCCAGGCGGCGGTGCCGTTGCCGTACGACCAACTGGACAAGGTGATGGACAGCGGCCAGTACACCTTCGTGATCAACGTACCGGCGAATTTCCAGGCCGACCTGTTGGCCGGGCGCCAGCCGGGGGTGCAGGTCAACGTCGATGCCACGGCCATGAGCCAGGCATTCATGGGCGCCGGGTATATCGGGCGGATTTTCCAGCGGGAATTGCTGACCTATGGCAACCAGGCCGATGCCGCCCAAAAGGCGCCGGCGCTGCTGACCACCCGGGCGCTGTTCAATACCAACCTGGAAGGCGGCTGGTTTCTGGCGGTGATCCAGATCGTCAACAACATCACCATCCTCGCCATCGTGCTGACCGGCACCGCGCTGCTGCGTGAGCGCGAACACGGCACCCTCGACCATTTGCTGGTGCTGCCGCTGACTGCGCTGGAAATCATGCTGGCGAAAATCTGGAGCAACATGCTGGTGGTGGTGCTGTGCACCTGGCTGTCGCTGGAAGTGGTGGTGAAAGGCTTGCTCGGCGTGCCGCTGGCCGGGTCGCTGACTTTGTTTTTGCTGGTGACGGCGCTGTACCTGTTTGCCAGTACTGCCCTCGGCATCTTCCTCGCCACCCTCGCCCGCTCGACGCCGCAGTTTGGCCTGCTGGCGATCCCGGTGATTATCCCGATGCTGCTGTTGTCCGGCGGCAGCACGCCGCTGGACAGCATGCCGCAGTGGTTGCAATGGGTGATGCAGGGCTCGCCGTCGACGCACTTTGTGAGCCTGAGTGCGGCGATTCTGTTCCGGGATGCGGGTGTGAATGTGGTGTGGCCGGACTTGCTGGCGCTGGCGGGGATTGGGTTGCTGTTCTTTGCGGTGGCGTTGGCGCGGTTCAGGAAGAGCCTGGCTTCCTGAGGTGTCTGTCAGGGCCTCTTCGCGAGCAAGCCCGCTCCCACATTCAACCGCATTCTCATGTTAGAACTCGGTCAAGTGTGGGAGCGGGCTTGCTCGCGAAGAGCGCGAAGCGACCGGCTTACTGGATGATCAGGTTGTTGAACAACAGATCCTCAACCTGCGGCTTGCCGGTTTCGTCGTTCATTACTTGCTGGGTCTGCTTCAGGGCTTCCTGGCGCAGTTTTTCCTTCCCATCAACGCTGCTCATGGTGTCGTTGGTCTGCTGGGTAAACAGCGCCACCAACTGGTTGCGAATCAGCGCGTCGTTGGCTTTCACGGCAGCGGCTGCCTCGGGACCGGTGACCCGCAGGGCGATATCCGCCTTGAACACCCGCAGCTTCGCGGTGCCATCCAGGCCGTAGTTACCGACAAACGGCGGGCTCAGGCTGATATAGCTGACCTTCGGCGCTTCGCCTTCTTTGGCTTCTTCGGCCAGGGCTGCCGTCGGCAGTGTCAGGGCCAGCATCAACAGGATCCACGCTTTCACAGTTCATTCCTCAATTCGGTTGCCCAGTAGCATAACGCTAGCAGCCCTGAGCACAAGCTTATGGCGACTTATCAGGCCGGGGCATGCTCGTTGACCCGTCGCCCTGCCCACCTACACTTATCGGCCAACACGCCAAAAGGAATAGTCCGATGAAAGCTGTGCTGTGCAAAGCCTTCGGCCCCGCCGAAACCCTGGTGCTGGAAGACGTCGAAAGCCCGGCGATCAAGAAGAACGAAATCCTGTTGGACGTGCATGCGGCCGGGGTCAATTTCCCGGACACCCTGATCATCGAGGGCAAGTACCAGTTCAAGCCGCCCTTCCCGTTTTCGCCGGGCGGTGAAGCGGCAGGCGTGATCAGCCAAGTCGGTGAGAACGTCAGCCACCTGAAGGTCGGTGACCGGGTGATGGCCCTGACCGGCTGGGGCAGCTTCGCCGAGCAGGTCGCGGTGCCGGGCTACAACGTGCTGCCGATCCCGCCGAGCATGGACTTCAACACCGCCGCCGCCTTCAGCATGACCTACGGCACGTCGATGCACGCCCTGAAGCAACGGGCCAACCTGCAACCCGGGGAAACCCTGCTGGTGCTCGGTGCCTCCGGCGGCGTCGGCCTGGCTGCGGTGGAAATCGGCAAGGCCATGGGCGCCCGGGTGATCGCCGCGGCCAGCAGCGCCGACAAGCTGGCGGTGGCCAAGGCTGCCGGTGCCGATGAGTTGATCAACTACAGCGAAGCCAGCCTCAAGGACGAGATCAAACGCCTTACCGGCGGCAACGGCGTGGACGTGATCTACGATCCGGTGGGCGGCGACCTGTTTGACCAGGCCATTCGCGGCATCGCCTGGAATGGCCGGCTGCTGGTGGTGGGCTTTGCCAGCGGGCGCATTCCCGAGCTGCCGGTGAACCTGGCGCTGCTCAAGGGCGCGGCGGTGGTCGGGGTGTTCTGGGGGTCGTTCGCCCAGCGCCAGCCGCAGGACAATGCCGCCAACTTCCAGCAACTGTTCGGCTGGTTCGCCGAGGGCAAGTTGAAGCCGCTGGTGTCCCAGGTGTACCCGCTGGAGCAGGCGGCGCAGGCGATCAACGACCTCGGCCAGCGCAAGGCTGTGGGCAAGGTCGTGGTGCAGCTACGCTGACTATTGTTTCATTTTGTCCGCGGAGTGCCTGGGCCCATGATCGGCCGAGGCACTCACTCACTGGCAGGAATGAATAATGGTCACACCGCTGCGCGCGCTGTTTCTGGGGTTGTTGATGATGGTGTCGGCTCACGCCTTTGCCCATAAAGAGGGCAAGGATGTACGCGGGCTGAACAACGTGACGGTGCTGATCGTGCGCCATGCGGAAAAACCCGATGAAGGTCCGTTGCTGAGCCCCAAGGGCGAACAGCGGGCGGCGGCCTACGCCAGCTATTTCGACCCGCTGCTGTTGAACGGCATCTCCGTGGTGCCCCAGCGGCTGATCGCTACCAGCGACAGCAAGGAAAGCTCTCGCCCGCGCCTGACCCTGACACCCCTGGCCCAGCGCCTGCAGCTCCCGCTTGAAACCCCCTACTCAGACGATCAAGTCGGCAAGCTGGTGAAGTCCCTGCGCAAGTCCAACCAGGCGCAGACCGTGTTGATCGCCTGGCATCACGGGCATATCGACAAGTTGATCGAGTCCTTCGGCGGTGACGGCGCGGCGCTGACCGGGATGAAGAAATGGCCGGAAAATGTGTATGACTGGCTGATCGTGTTGCGCTTCGACGACCAGGGTCAACTGGTGGAGTCCCGCAGCCAGAAGATCCAGGAACACCTGCTTCCAGGTGATATCGCAGCCGCCAACGGCAACTGAACCGAATCACTGCCTGTGGTAAGGGAGCTTGCTCCCTCACCACAGCTTCTTGGCATCCCCTCCTGAAAACGTCCCTCACTTGCCTCTAAGCGACATGTTCGTAAAAGAACATGCAATTGCACTCAATTCCTATGCCCGCAGATAAGAGGCGGTGCTATTTTCGGTAACGAAACTGTAACATTCGCATCCGCAGTCAAAACAAGAAATCTGGAGCTCTTGAATGTTTGCTTTCTTCCGTCCTGCCGCACATCAGGCGCCCCTGCCTGAAGAAAAAATAGACAGCACGTACCGACGCCTGCGCTGGCAGATCTTCGCCGGTATTTTCTTCGGTTACGCCGGGTACTACCTGCTGCGCAAGAACTTCTCCCTGGCCATGCCGTACCTGATCGACGAGGGTTACACCCGTGGCCAGCTGGGCCTGGCAATGTCGGCGATCGCAATTGCCTATGGCCTGTCCAAGTTCCTCATGGGCCTGGTGTCCGATCGCTCCAACCCGCGCTACTTCCTGCCCTTCGGCCTGTTGGTGTCCGCCGGGGTGATGTTCATTTTCGGTTTCGCACCTTGGGCTACCTCCAGCGTGACCATGATGTTCATTCTGCTGTTCATCAACGGTTGGGCCCAGGGCATGGGCTGGCCGCCAAGTGGGCGGACCATGGTGCACTGGTGGTCGCAGAAGGAACGCGGCGGTGTGGTTTCCGTATGGAACGTGGCGCATAACGTCGGCGGCGGCTTGATCGGCCCGCTGTTCCTGCTGGGCATGGCCTGGTTCAACGACTGGCACGCGGCGTTCTACGTCCCGGCTACCGTGGCCCTGCTGGTGGCGGCGTTTGCATTCATCACCATGCGCGACACCCCGCAATCGGTGGGCCTGCCGCCCATCGAGCAATACAAGAACGACTACCCGGAAGGCTACGACGCCAGCCACGAGGACGAATTCAGCGCCAAGGAAATCTTCGTCAAGTACGTGCTGCGCAACAAAATGCTCTGGTACATCGCCTTCGCCAACGTCTTCGTCTACCTGCTGCGCTACGGCGTGCTGGACTGGGCGCCGACGTACCTCAAGGAAGCCAAGCACTTCGACGTGGATAAAACCTCGTGGGCGTACTTCTTCTACGAGTGGGCGGGCATTCCGGGCACGCTGCTGTGCGGCTGGATGTCGGACAAGATCTTCCGTGGCAACCGTGGCCTGACCGGCATTGTGTTCATGGGCCTGGTCACCGTGGCGACCCTGGTTTACTGGCTCAACCCGCCGGGCAACCCGATGATCGACATGATCGCGCTGTTCTCCATCGGCTTCCTGATCTACGGCCCGGTGATGCTGATCGGCCTGCAGGCGCTGGAACTGGCACCGAAAAAAGCCGCCGGTACCGCAGCGGGCTTTACGGGCTTGTTCGGTTACCTGGGTGGTTCAGTGGCAGCGAGTGCGGCCATGGGCTACACCGTTGACCATTTCGGCTGGGACGGTGGTTTCGTATTGCTGATCGGCGCGTGCCTGCTGGCCATCGCGTTCCTGATCCCCACCTTGTGGCATACCAATAGCGTCAGTGCCGCACGTTAATCGTCGGAACAGCCTTTGGAACACCGCTTGAGCCGCGCCTCCAGATTCTTGTCTGGCATGGCGTGGCTACGCAGGGCGTTGACGGTCTGCTCGACATAATCGCGCGTAGTGCCGTAACGCCCGCAAGCGCTTTGCAACACGTGATTCAGCACGATGTCGGGCAAATTGCCGGCATAACTGGGCAGGTGCCGTTCCAGGACAAATCCCAATGCCTGCACCTGGCTGCCATCTTCCAGACGACAGCTGAGCCAGTGCGGCCGGTACGAGGGATACGGCATCTCGCGCTGCCACAGGGCATACAACGAGGCCTCCAGTTGATCTTCCGGCAAGCGGTAGGCAAACCCGCTGCACGAGCCGCCGCGATCCAGGCCAAACACCAACCCCGGTATTTCCGGCGTGCCCCGGTGCTCATGGGACCACAGGTACAAGCCCCGGTGATAACCGTGGACCCGCGCCCGCATCCGCTGTGTCGACGAACATTCAGGCCGCCAGATCAGCGAACCGTAAGCGAATAGCCAGACCGGCCCACCCTTGTGCAGCGCCATGGTGGCTTGCATCGAGCTCATCAACTGTTCGTGAGTGAGTTGCGGCCCCAGATCGAGCCGCGGAGGGTAAGCCAATTGCAAAAGATCAGATTCAATGGCGGTCATGGCAGATCGCTTAGGTCTCCTTTGTTGTTACGAGAAGCTGTTACCAGTTGTAAGCAACTTTACCGTAATAGAACGCGCCGCTGTAACCGTACGGCGAAAAAGTGCTATAGGCCAAATTGCCACCACTGCTGGCGTAGGCATTGAGTTTTTCCGGGTATTTGTCGGTGACGTTGTCGCCGCCAACGGTGAAGGTCCAGTTTTTCAGCTTGTAGTCGGCTGACAGATCCAACAGCCAGGCGGCCTTGAAGCTCTGGTCGTTGGTCGGGTCGGCCTGGTAGCTGGTGAATGAACCATAGCGCACCAAATTACTGTGCAGCGCCCAGTTGCCGAAACTCAGGTCGTTGCCCAGGCTCAGCTTGTGCTGTGGCGTGGTATCGCCCAGCAGGCCGATGCGCTCGCGACGGTCCACCCGAACCAGGCTCGCGCCCAGGCTATCCAGTACGGACGGGTTGGCTTTTACGTCGGTGACCTTGGTGTGGTTGTAGTTGTAGCCCACGGTGCTGTTCCAGCGCACACCGTTGTCCAGTTGGTAGCGATAGTTGGCCACCAGGTCGACGCCATTGGTGGTGGTGTCGGTGGCGTTGGTGAAGTAGCGCACGGTGGTGTAGTTGATGTTGCCCACGCCATTGGCCTGCAGATACGCGAGCGCAGCCGGGTTCTTGCTCAGGTCCAGGTTGGAGGACAGGCTGATGCGGTCGCTGATGTCGATACGGTAGACATCGGCGGTCACGGTCAGGTTGTCGGTCGGCTCCAGCACCAGGCCGAGACTGTAGTTGCGGGACTTCTCGGCTTTCAGGTCTTCAGCGCCGAGCAGGCGCGCCACCTGGCTGTTGGCCGGGAAGGTGCCGGCTTCCTGGATGGTGTTGCCGATCAGTTGCGACGAGGTGTAGGCGAAGTTTTGCTGTGCCAGGGACGGCGCACGGAAACCGTTGGATACACTGCCGCGCAAGGCCACTTGCGGGGTGAAGTCGTAGCGCGCCGAGAGCGAGCCGCTGACGTTGGAGCCAAAATCACTGTAGTCCTCGTGACGCACGGCGGCGGAGGCACTGAGTTTTTCGGTGAAGTTGGTTTCCAGGTCCAGGTACTGCGCCCAGTTGTGGCGCGTGCTGGTGCCGGCGTCGGAATCACGGAAGCCGCCCAGGCCCGAGCTGCCGGTCTGGTAGTAGGACGCCGGGTCGCCCGCCTTGATCTGGTAACCCTGGTCCAGGTATTCGCCGCCAAACGCCACCGACACTGGATACGGCAACCAGCCCAGGCTGAATTCCCGCGACAGGTCCAGGCTGAGTTGCTTCTGGTCATTGACCAACGTGCCGTTGTCGAACTTGCGCGGCGTGGCCAGGCCCAGCGAGGTGTTGATGGTTTCGGTACCGATCTGGTACTGGTTCTTGCCGTAGTTGACCGACACATCGTAGTGCCAGTCATAGGCCAACAAGCCGCGCAGGCCGACCGCCAGGGACGTGTCTTCCACGTCACCGCGAATCAACGGCAGGTAACCATTGGGGTTGAGCGCAGGAATGTTGTTGCTCGCGTTACTGGCCCGGTAGAACGCCGCCGTCTCGCCGCGGGTCTTGCTGTAGCCGCCAAACGCATAGAACTCGGCCGCATCGCTGAAGGAATATTCCGAGTTGAGAAACAGCTTGCCCTGGTCAGTGGCCGGCTCGCCCTGGCGGAACACCCGCTGGCCGTAGGTCGTCGAACCAACGCTGCCCGGACGCAGGTCCTTGCCGGCGCGGTTGGTGTAATCGTTGTCGGCACCTTCGGCAGAGATGTTGATAAACCCGTTATCGCCCAGTGCCACACCGGTGTTGCCGCTGAGGTTGCGCTGGATACCGTCGCCCTTCTTGTACTCACCAAACTTGCTGGTGATCGAGCCGCCGTGGTCGTCATGCTTGAGGATCACGTTGATCACCCCGGCAATCGCATCGGAGCCGTAGCGGGCCGATGCGCCGTCACGCAGCACCTCGATATGGTCGACCGCCGACAACGGGATCGCATTCAAATCCGCCGGCGCCGAGCCACGCCCAACCGCACCGCCGAGATTGACGAAGGCACTGGTGTGGCGGCGCTTGCCGTTGACCAGCACCAACACCTGGTCCGGTGACAGGCCACGCAGCTGCGCCGGGCGCACCAGTTCGGCACCGTCTACCAGGCTCGGGCGTGGAAAGTTGATGGAAGGAATCAATCGGGCCAACACCGCGCCCAACTCATCAGAGCCGGTGCTGCGCAAGGTGTCGCCGGAAATCACATCGATAGGTGACAACGAGGCACTGGCGGTGCGCTCTTGGGCGCGGGTGCCGGTGACAATGACTGTATCGAGTTTGGGTACATCGGCAGTGGCCGTTTCGGCGGATGCCACTGGACTGAATCCCACAGCGGTCAGCAAATTAGCCGACAAAATCGCCGTGTACAGCAGGTGCTGCTTGTTGCTCCCCATACCGCTCCCCTTGGAATCAAAAGCCAGAACGTCAATGCTCTGAGCTCGTACGATCGATCCGTGTGGCGGACGGTGGCGGTCATTTATTGGTTATTGGCAGAAAGTCGGTAGTCCGTTGGCATATAGCTTAATGATATTTATGTAACAAATTAAATACCTTTAAAGAATAAGCGAATGCATAAGCCCAGGCCCCTCCGCTCATCAGGATTGGCTGCCTCAATCCCTGTAGTTTCAGCGCAGGTTCAGCCTGGGGGCACGCTGGGCCTTCAAAATAGGCGCCTGTCACGACCCACCTGGCCGCCAACCGAATCGACTACCGAGGTCACTCCATGAAATACCGACTGCCCAGCCTGTTGTTCCTGGCACAGGCCACCACCGCCCTGGCGGCGGAAGTGCCGACCCAGGACGAAAAAGGCTTCTGGTATGCCCAGACGAGCGTCTACACCCGGCATTTTGCGCCGGACAAGGACCACAACAACAACCAGGACCTGATCGGCCTGGAGCGCAATGAAGCGTCAGGCCTGGTGTATGGCGGGGCGACGTTTCGCAACTCGTTCAGCCAGCGTTCGTACTACGCCTATGCCGGCAAACGCTATGACATGCCCGATTACCCGGTGTACTTGAAGCTGACAGGGGGTGTGATCCAGGGCTATCGCGGCAAGTACCGCGACAAGATTCCGCTGAATGGACTGGGGGTAGCGCCGGTGATCATCCCCTCGGTGGGCACCCACTACGGGCCGGTCGCCGCCGAGCTGGTGTTGCTCGGGTTCAATGCGGCGATGGTGACCACGGGCGTTCGTTTCTGATCGAGCCGCTGAAGGGCTTCTGTGGCGAGGGAGCTTGCTCCCGCTGGGTCGCGAAGCGGCCCCTGAAGTTCATGCGGTCTTTCAGATAGATCCCAGCGACTGTTTCGGGGCTGCTGCGCAGCCCAGCGGGAGCAAGCTCCCTCGCCACACGTTACGGGCGGGGTGCGTAGGCAAATACGTCAGCACGCATCTGGTGTGCATCCATGCCGGCCTCGACAAGCGCATCCAGGGTGCCGTAGATCATCGCCGGTGAACCACTGGCGTAGACATGCACGGCCTTGAGGTCGCTGATGTCTTCGCACACCGCTTCATGCAACAGCCCGCAGCGCCCTTCCCAGCCACACAGGTCGCTGACCACTTTGTGCAGGAACAGGTTGGGCAGTTGCAGCCACTGGTCCCAGTGCTCGATGTCGTAGAAGTCTTCCGGTCGACGTACCCCCCAATACAGATGCACCGGGTGCTTGAAACCACTGGCGCGACAGTGTTCGATCAGGCTATGCATCTGGGCCATGCCGGTGCCGGCGGCGATCAGCACCAGCGGCCCGTCGGGCAGTTCCGCCAGGTGGGTGTCGCCAAACGGCATTTCGATGCGGGCCATCTGGTTGCGCTGCAACTGCTCCAGCAGGCTGCGGGCGCTGTCTTCCCGGGCCAGCACGTGCAATTCCAGCTCGCGCCCGGCGTGGGGCGCCGAGGCCAGGGAGAACGCCGACTTCTCGCCGTTTTCCCGCTCAATCATCAGGTACTGCCCGGCGTGGTAGCGCACCGCCTTGCCGGCCGGAGCCCGCAGGCGCACGCGCCAGACGTCACCGCCCACTTCAACGCATTCACTCAGTTGGCAAGACAGTTTGCGCACCGGCAATTCTCCCGGCGCCAGCACGCCATCCCACAACACAATGCAATCTTCCAGCGGTTCGGCAATGCAGGTATAGAACTCGCCATGGTCACGCACCTCACCGGCTTGCTGCACCCGGCCTTCCACCAGCAGCGCCGCGCACACGTGGCACACGCCATTGCGGCAGGCCTGGGGGCAATCGTAGCCCAGGCGGCGCGCGCCCTCGAGGATCCGCTCGCCGGGCGTCAGTTCAAGTACCGCACCGGAAGGCTGCAGGGTTACACGCATCAATCTATTCCTAATTCTTTCCAGAGCGCATCGACACGGGCAGTGACCGCTTCGTCCTTGACGATCACGCGGCCCCATTCGCGGGTGGTTTCACCCGGCCATTTATGGGTGGCGTCCAGGCCCATTTTCGAGCCGAGGCCCGATACCGGGGAAGCAAAGTCGAGGTAGTCGATCGGCGTATTGTCGATCATCACCGTGTCGCGCTTGGGGTCCATGCGCGTGGTGATGGCCCAGATCACGTCGTTCCAGTCCCGGGCGTTGATGTCGTCGTCGGTGACAATAACGAACTTGGTGTACATGAACTGTCGCAAAAACGACCACACACCCAGCATTACCCGCTTGGCGTGGCCGGGGTACGACTTCTTCATCGTCACGATGGCCATGCGATACGAGCAGCCTTCGGGCGGCAGGTAGAAGTCAGTGATTTCCGGAAACTGCTTTTGCAGGATCGGCACAAACACTTCGTTCAACGCCACGCCGAGGATCGCCGGCTCATCCGGCGGGCGGCCGGTGTAGGTGCTGTGGTAGATCGGCTTGATCCGGTGGGTGATGCGCTCGACGGTGAACACCGGGAAGCTGTCGACTTCGTTGTAGTAGCCGGTGTGGTCGCCGTAGGGGCCTTCATCGGCCATCTCGCCCGGGTGAATCACGCCTTCGAGGATGATTTCGGCGGTGGCCGGCACTTGCAGGTCGTTACCGCGGCATTTCACCAGCTCAGTGCGATTGCCGCGCAACAGGCCGGCGAAAGCGTACTCGGACAGGCTGTCGGGCACCGGCGTGACGGCGCCGAGGATGGTCGCCGGGTCGGCGCCCAGGGCCACGGAAACAGGGAATGGCTGGCCGGGATGCTTTTCGCACCACTCACGGAAATCCAGGGCGCCGCCACGGTGGCTCAGCCAGCGCATGATGACCTTGTTGCGGCCGATCACTTGCTGACGGTAGATGCCGAGGTTCTGGCGGTCCTTGTTCGGGCCCTTGGTGACGGTCAGGCCCCAGGTGATCAGCGGGCCGACGTCGCCAGGCCAGCAGGTCTGCACGGGGAGCATGCCGAGGTCGACATCCTCGCCTTCGATCACCACTTCCTGGCAAACCGCGTCTTTCACGACCTTGGGGGCCATGGCGATGATCTTGCGGAAGATGGGCAGCTTCGACCAGGCGTCCTTGAGCCCCTTGGGTGGCTCGGGTTCCTTGAGGAAGGCCAGCAGCTTGCCGATCTCGCGCAGTTCGCTGACCGACTCGGCGCCCATGCCAAACGCCACGCGGTCGGGAGTGCCGAACAGGTTGCCGAGCACCGGGATATCAAAGCCCACCGGGTTTTCGAACAGCAGCGCCGGGCCCTTGTTGCGCAAGGTGCGGTCGCAAATCTCAGTCATCTCCAGGACCGGGGAAATCGGCACCTGGATACGTTTCAACTCTCCGCGCTGCTCAAGTTGCTGCACGAAATCCCGAAGATCCTTGAATTTCATTAACCATGCCACCCGTAAAATAGGCGTACATCCTACCTGCTCTTACGGTCGCTGGCAGCTTATTGAGCAGCATTGCCGACGACACAGACTCAAAGAGCCGATGCCTGGGTTTCATCGCGCAAGGCTTTGAACAAGGGTTCAAGAAACGCCTCGACATACCGCGAACCAACCGCCGAGAGGTGATTGTCGTCGGTGTACAGCGACTGACCGTCCAGTTCCACCCGGCACCAGTCATTCGCACTGCATAACTTGGGCGCCGGATCCATTACCTTTACCCCGGGATCAGCCGCCGCCATGCGCTCGAATACGCTACTGATATAGGCCTGGCGCTGGAGGTGCTCATCCAGGGGCATGCCTTCTTTGTCGGTGGGCCGGCCGAGCATCGCCAGGCGACTCAGGCGGTAAGGCGGACTGAATTCCTGCAGGGGGACTTCCTTGACCAGCCACACCCGATGACCGCTGGCGCGCAATTGCTGCACAAGGGCGCCCAGACTTTCAGCGAAGCGCCGCTCGGCGAAGGCGCGGTCATAGGTTCCGGTCGCCGGGTCCAGCAACGAAGCCTCGGTGTCACCATCGCGCTGCCCATAGACATACAGGCTCCAGCGCGCCACCAGCACCACGTCGCTAAAGGTTTCCTTGCCGAGCAACTGCGTGACCTGCTGGTTAAAGGCCAGGCAGCCCGGAACGCTTTCCTTGCGATTAAACGGCAGGCAACCGGCATAACCTGCCTGCGTGACGCTGACACCGTACTTGCTGGCGCCGTCTCGCAACGCCGGAACCAGCGCCGTGGCATGGCTATCGCCCCAGACCAGCGCGCGCGTCGGCGCGGACTGAGGTCCGAAATGACAAAATCCATGGTGGCGATTTTTCCCACCATCCACCAGGCAGGCCATGAGGTCCGGGCTCCACTCGCGCGCCTGGGCAAATTGCAGCGCCTCGGGCGACAGGCGCCAAGGCAAGCCCTTCGTCAAGACCAGGCCTTTGCCGAGCAGTCCCACCCCAAGCAGCGCGATACCAGCCGCCACCAGGATTTGCTTGCGCCCTGCCAACAGCCGACGCTCACGGAACGGCGCCTCGACAAACCGCCAGGACGCATAACCCAGCACCAGGCTCAACACAAACAGTGCACCAAGCTCCCACGGACCCAGCCCGTCGACACTGGCGTACTTGCCAAACACGTACACCGGCCAGTGCCACAGGTACCAGGAGTAGGAGATCAGGCCAATCCCCACCAGCAAGCGGCTACCCAGCAGCTTGCTCATCAGGGTAGTTTGCTGGCCGTTGGCCCAAATCAGGCAGACCACGCCCGCCACCGGCAACAGCGCTGCGGCGCCGGGAAACGGCGTGCTCGGGTCATACGCGAAGACCGCCAGCAGGATCAGGCCGAGGCCGGCAAGGCTGACGGCCTGCGCCAACGCCGGGCTGGCGCGGTACTCGCGTACCGGCATTACCGCCAGCATTGCACCCGCCAACAGCTCCCAGGCACGCATCTGCAGCAGGAAAAAGGCTCGTTCCGGAGCGTGGGCCACCGCCCATGTACTCATGCCGAATGACACCAGCAACAACACGAACAGCGCCGTGCGCCAATATTTGAGCCGGCTCGACAGCAGTGTCAGCAGGAGTGGGAAGAGGATGTAGAACTGTTCTTCAACCGACAATGACCAGGTATGCAGCAACGGTTTGATATCGGAGGCCACATCAAAGTAACCGTCCTGACGCATGAAAAACAGGTTGGAGATAAACACCACCTGGTTATGTATCGAGCGCCCCAACTCGCTGTAATCCTTGGGCGCCAGCAGGAACCAGCCCACCACCAGCGCGCCGAGCATCATCACGAACAGTGCCGGCAGGATACGCCGCGCTCGCCTGGCCCAGAAGCTGACAAAACTGAAACGGCCGGCCTCACGCTCGCGCCAGATGATCGAGGTGATCAAGTAGCCGGAGATCACGAAAAACACGTCGACGCCGACAAAGCCGCCGGTAAAGCCCGGTACACCAAAATGAAACAGCACAACAGCGAGCACAGCTATGGCACGCAGGCCGTCAATGTCCCTGCGATAAGCGAGAATGGTCATAAAATCTTGTAATTTGCCTGATCGGATGGACAGCGAGTGTAGTCACACACGCGAGTTTGTTTCTAAACAGACACACACTAAAGCCAAACCTCCTTTTCCAGAAACAAAAAAAATGGCGCCCCATGGGGCGCCATCCTTTTTGACCGAAGCGTCGTGTTACTTGCGCTTCATCGACAGGAAGAACTCGTCGTTGGTCTTGGTGGTTTTCAGCTTGTCGATCAGGAACTCGATGGCCGCAACTTCGTCCATCGGGTGCAGCAGCTTGCGCAGGATCCACATGCGCTGCAGTTCGTCATCGGCGGTCAGCAACTCTTCGCGGCGCGTGCCGGAACGGTTGATGTTGATGGCCGGGAACACCCGCTTCTCGGCGATACGACGGTCCAAAGGCAGTTCCATGTTGCCGGTACCTTTGAACTCTTCGTAGATCACTTCATCCATCTTCGAACCGGTTTCAACCAGTGCGGTGGCGATGATGGTCAGCGAGCCGCCTTCTTCGATGTTCCGCGCAGCGCCGAAGAAACGTTTCGGTTTCTCCAGGGCGTGGGCATCGACACCACCGGTAAGCACCTTGCCGGAGCTTGGGATCACGGTGTTGTAGGCACGGGCCAGACGGGTGATGGAGTCGAGCAGGATCACCACGTCTTTCTTGTGTTCGACCAGGCGCTTGGCCTTCTCGATCACCATTTCGGCAACCTGCACGTGGCGGGTTGGCGGCTCATCGAACGTCGAGGCAACCACTTCGCCGCGCACGGTGCGCTGCATTTCGGTTACTTCTTCCGGACGCTCATCGATCAGCAACACGATCAGGTGAACTTCAGGGTTATTACGGGCGATGTTCGCTGCGATGTTCTGCAGCATGATGGTCTTGCCGGCTTTCGGCGGGGCCACGATCAGGCCGCGCTGGCCTTTGCCGATCGGGGCACACAGGTCGATGACACGACCGGTCAAGTCTTCGGTGGAACCGTTGCCGGCTTCCATCTTCATGCGCACGGTCGGGAACAGCGGCGTCAGGTTCTCGAAGAGAATCTTGTTTTTCGCGTTCTCGGGACGATCGTAGTTGATCGTGTCGACCTTGAGCAGGGCGAAATAACGCTCGCCTTCCTTTGGAGGGCGGATCTTGCCAACGATGGTGTCACCGGTGCGCAAGTTGAAGCGACGGATCTGGCTCGGCGAGACGTAGATATCGTCTGGGCCGGCGAGATAGGAAGCGTCTGCAGAGCGGAGGAAGCCGAAGCCGTCCTGGAGAATCTCCAGCACGCCATCACCGGAGATTTCCTCGCCGCTTTTCGCGTGCTTTTTCAGCAGGGAGAAAATCACGTCCTGCTTGCGCGAACGGGCCATATTTTCTATGCCCATCTGTTCGGCCAATTCGAGCAGTTCGGTAATCGGCTTTTGCTTGAGTTCAGTCAGATTCATATAGGAATGACGTAATCATTTATGGAGGGGGGGAAATTAAGCTTTTGGCTTAATGAGGCCGCGCCGCAGAGAAGGCGACAGGATCGCGTACTAATCGAAAAGGAGAGCGTCGGCGACGGCTTGCAGGGGGCAGTGGAGAAACCAGTGCGGGGCCGAATGTACCACCTGAGTTTCAGAGCGTCTAGCCCTGTTTCACGAAAAAGCCCCGCAAATTGCGGGGCTTTTTGAGGACGCTTAGATATTGGCGTCGAGGAAAGCCTGCAGCTGGGACTTCGACAGCGCGCCGACCTTGGTGGCCTCGACGTTGCCGTTCTTGAACAGCATCAGGGTCGGGATACCACGCACGCCGTGCTTGGCCGGAGTTTCCTGGTTGTCGTCGATGTTCAGCTTGGCAATGGTCAACTTGCCTTCGTAAGTGGTGGCAATGTCGTCCAGGACCGGAGCGATCATTTTGCAAGGACCGCACCACTCAGCCCAGTAGTCAACCAGCACCGGGCCCTGGGCCTTCAGTACTTCGGCCTCGAAGGTCGCGTCGGTGACGTGCTTGATAAGATCGTTGCTCATGGATGTCTCCGGGTTGTAAGCAAAAAAAACGTTGCCCATCATAGCCGCCCTTCCCGCGTTCAGGAAGCTGCAGCTGATTGACTCTTCCTATGATGGCGCATGAGTTTGGGTATAGCCCAACTCATGGGGTTACGGGAGTGATGAAGGCAATCCCTGTACGCAACGCCGCGTTACGCACATGTTCCTGCATGCTTTTCTGCGCCGCCCCGCTGGCGCGTCGGGCCAGGGCACGGAGGACCTTGCGGTGCTCCTGCCAGGTCTCCATGGCCCGCTCCGGCCGGATGAACGGTAGTTTCTGGCTCTCCAGGAACACCTCGGCACTGGCGCTGAGGATGCTCACCATCGCCTGATTGCCGCTGGCCAGCAGGATGCGCCGGTGGAATTCGAAGTCCAGCCGGGCGGCTGCCTCGAAATCACCGGCCTTCAGCTCCTTGCGCATCGCCTCGACGTTATCTTCCAGGATGTCCAACTCCCCGGTGGTCAGCATCACCGCCGCCAGCCCCGCCGCAAAACCTTCCAGGGCGTAGCGCAGTTGAAAGATATCCAGCGGCGTCGCCTGTGCCGTAAACGGCCAGGCCAACCCCGGCAGCTCTTCGGCCGCTTGCACGAACACGCCTTTGCCCGGCTGCACACTTACCACGCCCAAGGCACTGAGTGACGACAAGGCTTCACGCAAAGAGGCCCGGCTCACGCCCAATTGCAGCGCCAGGTCGCGCTGGGAGGGCAACGCATCACCCGGCCCGAAGCCCTCGTCAGCGATCAATTTGCGGATGGCCTGTAGCGCCACTTCCGGTACGGCTTGGGCGATGGAATTCATAAGAAACTCAGGTTTCCAGTCAACTGAGCGGCTAGTTGTAAAGCTATTCGCAGCGCCCGGCAAGCCACGCCCCAAAGGGGCTCGCGCGGTTTTGAAGGCGCTCGAAAAGGGTGCAGAAAACCCAGTAACTGTTCAGACCAGTAAGACCGCCAAGACTCAACAGCCACCGGCTCTGGCGCGAAATACGGCGGTGCTGGCATGGGCTGTGCACTGGCAAAAACCGGAAAATCCTTTCGTCCTTTTCGGAGAGTCGCCATGACCAAGCGTTGCAGCGCCCTGCTCACTGCCCTGTTTGCCAGCCTGATGCTGAGCCAGGCGCCCGCCCAGGCCAACGGTCTGGACGATATCGTCGCCCGTGGCACCCTCAAGGTGGCCGTGCCCCAGGATTTCCCGCCGTTCGGCTCGGTCGGCCCGGACATGAAGCCCCGCGGCCTGGACATCGACACCGCAAAGCTTTTGGCCGACCAGCTCAAGGTCAAGCTTGAACTGACCCCGGTCAACAGCACCAACCGCATCCCGTTCCTCACCACCGGCAAGGTCGACCTGGTGATTTCCAGCCTGGGCAAGAACGCCGAGCGCGAGAAGGTCATCGACTTCTCCAAGGCCTACGCGCCCTTCTACCTCGCCGTATTCGGCCCTCCCGATGCGCCGATCAGCACCGTAGACGACCTCAACGGCAAAACCATCAGCGTGACCCGTGGCGCCATCGAAGACATCGAGCTGACCGCCGTGGCGCCTAAAGAGGCGACGATCAAGCGCTTTGAAGACAACAACTCGACCATCGCCGCCTACCTCGCCGGCCAGGTGGACCTGATCGCCAGCGGCAACGTGGTGATGGTGGCCATCAGCGAACGCAACCCCAAGCGCGTGCCGGCACTGAAAGTGAAGCTCAAGGACTCGCCGGTGTACGTGGGCGTGAACAAGAACGAGCCGGCGCTGCTGGACAAGGTGAACCAGATCCTGGTCGCGGCCAAGGCCGACGGCAGCCTGGAAAAGAATGCATTGCAGTGGCTCAAAGAGCCGCTGCCGGCTGATCTCTGAGCGCGGTAACGAGGGTTAGCCTATGGCCTATCAATTCGACTTTGTGCCGGTCCTGGCCAATACCGATCTGTTGCTGCGCGGCGCGCTGTTCACACTTGAACTGACCGCCATCGGCGCCGTGCTGGGTGTGGCGCTGGGAATCGTCGGCGCTGTGGTGCGGGCGTGGAAGATCCAGCCGTTCAGTTGGATCTTCGGCGTGTACGTCGAGTTGATCCGCAACACGCCGTTCCTGGTGCAGTTGTTTTTCATCTTCTTCGGCCTGCCGTCCCTCGGCCTGAAAATCACCGAATGGCAGGCGGCAGTGCTGGCGATGGTGATCAACCTGGGGGCGTACTCCACCGAGATCATCCGCGCCGGGATCCAGGCGATCCCCCGCGGGCAACTGGAAGCGGCGGCCGCGCTGGCGATGACACGTTTCGAGGCGTTCCGCCATGTGGTGTTGCTGCCCGCGCTGGGCAAGGTCTGGCCGGCCCTGAGCAGCCAGATCATCATCGTGATGCTCGGCTCGGCGGTCTGCTCGCAGATCGCCACCGAGGAACTGAGCTTTGCCGCCAATTTTATCCAGTCGCGCAACTTCCGCGCCTTTGAAACCTATGCGCTGACAACCCTGGTCTACCTGTGCATGGCGTTGATGATCCGCCAATTGCTGAACTGGATCGGCCGGCGCTATGTCATGAGGAACGCCCGATGAGTGATTTTTCGTTCTGGGACATCGTGCGCAACCTGCTCACCGGTTTGCAGTGGACCTTGCTGCTGTCGCTGGTGGCGTTCATCGGCGGCGGCGTGATCGGCTTGCTGGTGATGACTATGCGCATCAGCACCAAGGCGTTCCCGCGCAATGTCGCCCGCACCTATATCGAGCTGTTCCAGGGCACGCCGCTGTTGATGCAACTGTTCCTGGTGTTCTTCGGCATCGCCTTGCTCGGCGTGGACATTTCGCCCTGGCTGGCGGCGGCGATTGCCTTGACCCTGTTCACCAGCGCCTACCTGGCCGAAATCTGGCGTGGCTGCGTCGACTCCATCGCCCACGGCCAATGGGAGGCGTCCGCGAGCCTGGCCCTGAACCCGCTGGAGCAATTGCGCTATGTGATCCTGCCCCAGGCCCTGCGCATTGCCGTGGCGCCAACCGTGGGTTTCTCGGTGCAAGTGGTCAAGGGCACCGCCGTGACCTCGATCATCGGCTTCACCGAGCTGACCAAGACCGGCGGCATGCTCGCCAACGCTACCTTCGAACCCTTCATGGTCTATGGCCTGGTGGCGCTGGGTTACTTCCTGCTCTGCTACCCCTTGTCCCTCAGTGCGCGCTACCTGGAAAGGAGACTGCATGCCTCTGCTTAGAATTTCCGCCCTGCATAAGTATTACGGCGATCACCACGTACTCAAGGGCATCGACCTGAGTGTCGAAGAAGGCCAAGTGGTGGCGATCATCGGTCGCAGCGGCTCGGGCAAATCCACCCTGCTGCGCACCCTCAATGGCCTGGAGTCGATCAACGACGGCGTGATCGAGGTCGACGGCGAATACCTCGACGCCGCCCGCGCCGACCTGCGCACCCTGCGGCAGAAAGTCGGCATGGTGTTCCAGCAGTTCAACCTGTTCCCACACCTGACGGTGGGCGAAAACGTCATGCTTGCGCCGCAAGTGGTGCAGAAAGTGCCGAAAGCCAAGGCCGCACAATTGGCGCGACAGATGCTTGAGCGCGTTGGGCTGGGGGAGAAGTTCGACGCGTTCCCCGATCGTTTGTCCGGCGGCCAGCAGCAGCGGGTAGCAATCGCCCGGGCTCTGGCGATGTCGCCCAAAGTGCTGCTGTGCGATGAAATCACCTCGGCCCTGGACCCGGAGCTGGTCAACGAAGTGCTCAGCGTAGTGCGCCAACTGGCCAAGGATGGCATGACACTGATCATGGTCACCCATGAGATGCGTTTTGCCCGGGAAGTGGGTGACAAGCTGGTGTTCATGCACCAGGGCAAGGTGCATGAAGTGGGCGACCCGAAAATCCTGTTTGCCAATCCGCAGACCGCCGAGCTGGCCAACTTCATTGGTTCGGTGGAGCGCACGGACTGAGGCATCAAGCCCCGGGCGCCCACTCAAAACCGCCCTGCCCCTCAAATGTCGTTTCATCCCTGACGGCCAGCAAAGCCGCAGGCAGGAAGGTCTCGACGTTGACCAGGGCGGTGAAGCGGCGCCCATGCACCGGCATACCCGCTACGTGTGCAACAAGCCTATGGCCCGGCAGCAATCGTCCGGTCGCCGGCTCTTCAGACAGGTGCGGCATTACCAGCTCAACGGATTTTCCATCGACTTGAGCGGACTGCAGGCTCAGGGTGAAATGCCCCTGGCGCCCAAACCGAAAGCCCTCCAGGCCTGCGGGTACGCCCGTAAAGCGCAGCGCCATGGATACCGGCACCTCACAGGCCATGCTCAGGCGAAGCGTGCGCTTGCCCAGCGCGATCTGTGGGTCGCCCCGCTCGGCCTGGCGAACCAGGCCGTAATCAACCCGGGGCTGGCTCAAGGACACCTGGCAGTTATCTGCCCGCGCCTCATTGGCCAACACCACGACAAACAGCAGCAGGTAAAGGATAAGCCCATGACGCAGGCGTACACCGTCAAAAGGCCCCACCGGCTCAGAGGGTACGGCAGACCGCCGAACCTGTTTCATAGAATTTGTCGTCATTGGATTCTGGCTCAAGGTTCAGTTGCAACAAGCAGGTGCTTGAATCTGGCAAGGAGATGTTCAGCGCTCGCGACTCATCCAGGCTGTTAAGGAAGACCATGCCCTCGCCCACGACGCTGGTCAGGAAAGCATTGTTGCTGTCGAGAACCGAGGCTCCCTGGGGCAAGGGTTGGCCGTGCGCGTCACGGACCTCAAGCAATACACGGCGCACTTTCACTACTTCGAAATCGATCGTGTTGAAAGAACCGCGTCCGGCCGCAAGGACCTTGGTGCCGTTTTTCAGATCGATGCGCTTGGGCAGGGATTGGGTTTGCACCTCGACATTGCTGCTGCGGTAGGCAGGCAGGCTGGCGATCACCGCCTGCCCGCGGTAGTCAGTCCAGACCGGCCCCTGCGGCGTCGAAACCTTGGCTGCCCCGACATTACCCACCGAGACAATTCCAAAGGTGTCCTGGACGGCATAGGGCGAGAACGTCATGCCTCTGTCGTGGGCCACCACGCCGCCCTGCAATTGGCCGGTATATCCGGTGCTCAATGAATCATGTCGCACACCCAACCCTATCTGGGTGTAACGCGGCATGGCATTCACGCGGGCGTGAACAGCCTGTGTACGGCTCGCCTGTTCACGCGCAACCCCCACTTCATAGTTCACATAGTCGTTGACCCGATCGCTGAAGGCGGTCCCAAGATCGAACCTGTCGCCCCGCCGACTGGCATACGAGGTGACGCGGCGATCCCCACCGAACGGCACGGTGACCTGCAACCGAAGCGAAAGCCCCTTATCCGACACATCGCTGCGCTCGTCTCGAACGGTGTTCTTGACCTTGCGCGGTCGAGAGCCGCCCACCCGGGAATCCGCAATCAAAGCCACCTGGGTGCCATTGAACTGCTGGTTCCATGAGGCAAAGACGTGTTCGGCGGAGCGATCATCAAATTGCGAGCTACGGGAATAACTGACGGAAAAGCCTCCCAGGGACGGGTCGACCCAACTCAAACCTACCGTGTATTGGTCCTTGAAGCGGGCATCCCGCTGGTCACGCCGCGTCGACTGCCCCACTTCCAGTACTTCGCGATAATCCCGCGTCTGGGTAGTGGCACTCGACGTCATTTCAATGCCGGCGAACAGCGGACTTCCCACGGTGACGGAGCTGCGAGCCCCGGTAACTTCGTCCCGGCCATCGCGAGACAGGTTCTGGCGCACGCCAACCGAAAGGTGCTGGAAAAAAACACTGCTCCACACGCCACCCGCCGCCTGGTATTCGTCGGTACTCAACAGGCCGAATCCCAGTGACGAGTTGCGCCCCAATCCCCAGGTCCCACTGCCCATCGCCACGACCGGAGGCTCCCCGGCACCCGGATTTGCCCCGCGCACCTTGCCCAGGGAGAAGTAATAACCGGGCTCTATCGGTACCGCCCCCGCAAAGGACGCGGCAGGGACGGTGAACCCATGCCTGCCACCGCGAGTGCCAATGACACTGACCTCAAGATCGCTGGTGCCATTGAGTATGGGTAATCCGGTCAACGTGAACGGGCCTTCCGGTACCAGTGTGGTATGGATCAACACCCCGGCCTGGCGCACCTCGACCCGGGATGGGCTCTGGGCCAAACCTTCGACCACCACGCTGCTGCCACCCGGACTGCGCGATCGGCCATCCGGCGAGAGCTGGAAACCCGACAGCTGTAACCCACCGAACACCGGGTTGTTGCTGGAAATCTGCCCGACCTGGAAGGTCGACTTCAGGGGCGCGAAATCGCGTTGGGCGTAGGCATTCACATGCTCGCTGCTGCGCTTGCCGTTATCGGAGACGAAGAATTGGCGGCTTCGGACGATCCAGTTGCCGATATTGAATCCCGCCTCGGTGTAGGCCGAGACCGAGCGGGAAGAGCCGCTGTTGAAGCGCTCTTCGAATCCCTGCACATCGTAATTGAACAAGGCTGCCGTGCCGCCCCGGGAGAAACTGCCGACATCCCATTCGGCCTCGCGCATTGACTGAGTAGGCACCACCAGCGATACCTCATCGCTGCCGGGGCGCAACTTGACGATGGTCGCGGGGTAAGCACCGAGAAAGTCATGACACGCCTGATCGGGCGCGATACCCGGCCGAATAATCGCGGCTGGCAACCGCAACCCGGCCTTGTCCAGCAGGACCGGGGTAAAACACAACTGCCCCTGGTAATCGAAGCGTGCCTCCACCAGGCCCAATGAGGTGCCGTTGACCTGCAGCCCCACCACGTGCACGCCCTCGCGGAATCGCGCAGCACTGCGAAAATAATGGGCAACCTTCGGGTCGATCCCGTTCGCCGACAAGACCGCCAGATCAAAACCCGATCCGAGCTCCAGCGCGCAGGCGGGAAGGCTCCACAGCGTTGCCAGGCCGATACAAGTCCGGGAAACCGAGATTCGAATGGGTCGTACAGAGAGGCTCCAATCGTTTGCATGGGTAGCATTTCTCATAGACCGCTCAACCCGCCTCGACAACAACGGAGGCTTCGTAGGCGGTTGCCGAATACCCGTAGACCGTCGCGGGTTGAATCTCGACACCGCTGACCTGGGCCACCGCCTCTTCGATGCGGGTCGATAACACTTCGCCAGGCAGGATATAGGTGCGCGGCAATATCGCCGGGTGCCTCGACGGCAGCAGGTGTACCTCCAGCCCCATCCGGACCACGTAGGCACTGTCGTTATGAACCGTCAGCCGATTTCCCCGCAGCTTCCACTTCAGCAACTTCCATGGCTCCTGATGCCGCGGCAAGCCCTGGGGGTGCAGGATCAGCGGTAAGTCCTGTCGAATGGTCACTCCAATGGTCGAGCGCCCTTCGGCGCGCGCCTGCGGAATACCTTCAAAGGTGACGCGCTTCAATCGCTGAGTCTTGAGCGGCTGCTTCAAGGTACTGATAAACCGCACAAGTTGTGTTTCGCCCGGTTCGACACGGGCGATAGGAGGCGTAACGATCAAGAGTGTCTCCGGATCTTCCGGGACGTTTTGAATGACTGTGTGAAGTAAAGCAGGGCCAGCGTCCGTATTTTTTACGTTGATCGTCGCGTCACCGTTCTCTTCATAAAGAATAACAACGGATGTTTCCGGCTCCATCCCATCCGCTCTTACACTGCCAGAAACTAAAAAATAAAGATTCGCACACCAGAACAGAGCATTAACTGCATTTAAAAGACGACTCATCGAAATCTACCCGCAACCAGATAACGCACCGTTGACAATCACGAAATACCTATACGCATATAAAGAGCCAGCACGAAGCCACGCGCGACCGCCTGCTAAATGCTGGCCGTGTTTATAGAGTTAGATTCGAGTTACTACCAAAGTAGCAGCTCCATTCAATTGAATATCCCTGCTGAGATCCAGTGCATCGCCGCGATTGATCACAGCCTTGACTACGAGAGTGCCGGTAACGGAAGAGACCGCGACTGGAGTTGTGTTGTTATTACGGCTCCAGGAGTGCTGGTAAGGAGATTTTTCGACCTTGCCGTCACTGGTGCTCCAGGCACCGCCGGAGCTTGTCCTTCTAAGCGGGTACAGCGTAGCGCCGACAGTGGTCAAGGTGGCGAGCCTGATCGAATAGCCACCGGTATTCCTGGTTCCGACCGCGCCAAGGCCAAAGTTGTGGTTGTCGGTGAAGCCGGTTCCCAGGATCCCCCTTACGACACTGTTTGTTTGTGAGTCAGTAACGGACAGTGCCATCTGGGCAGCCGCCGCACCACAGTTGACGTTTAACGGCAGCGACTTTTCCGGCAGAGGATAGAAAGAGGTCAGCGGAATGCTCGACGCATTGATCGTACCGTAATCAACGGTGCCACCTGTGGCGCCGAGGTTTACCGTGCATGCAGCTGGTTTAATGGTTCCGGTGACTCTGAGGTTCCCGGCACCACTTGTATTTGCTTGAGTACCCATGCTTACCGCCAGGCCAACGACAACTATTGCCAAACCAAATGTTCTGTTCATGTTCATGTTCATCCTGTCACTGAAGTTCTCAGGTGCATGTGGTTCGCCGGGCTATTCCATACCCAACTGCTATCAACCTTGATAGGCAAACTACAAATAGTTAACACCACGGCTTAATTGCCGAGTGACAGTCTCTCTCGTAAACACCCGAAGAAAGAATGAGACGACGCCTGAACTAGTGTCAGAGCGGTAAAAAAACAATGTCCCCTTAGATCATCCTTGCAGTAGTCCTGACTTAATTATCGACTGGAACAAATAACCCAGCCATGTAGGCATATTCAGGAAGCCTATTAAAGCTGGAGATTTCCGTTACTCCACTTGCCCTACTGAACAATCGCCAGGCGCATCAAGAATCGCCCTACATATCCTGCAGATTTTCCTCCAAGACACCGATGAGCGAATTCCGGAAGCACTACGCGTTGGCGTCAGCGGTTGATCGTGGCACGATGGCGAGGTTATCGACCGAGACCCCTTAACCATGCCGCAATCCCAAGCCAAGAATCTGTCCCTGATCGCCGCCATCGACCTGGGCTCCAACAGCTTCCACATGGTCGTGGCCAAGGCCCAGAACGGCGAAATCCGCATCCTTGAGCGGCTCGGCGAGAAAGTGCAGCTGGCTGCCGGGATCGACGACGAGCGTCAGCTCAATGAAGAATCCATGCAGCGCGGGCTCGATTGCCTGAAGCGCTTTGCCCAACTGATCAACGGCATGCCCCCGGGCGCCGTGCGGATCGTCGGCACCAACGCCCTGCGCGAAGCCCGCAACCGGGGCGAGTTCATCCGCCGCGCCGAGGAAATCCTCGGGCACCCGGTAGAGGTCATCTCCGGCCGCGAGGAAGCGCGCCTGATCTACCTCGGCGTGTCCCACACCCTGGCCGACACTCCGGGCAAGCGCCTGGTGGCCGACATCGGCGGTGGCAGTACCGAATTCATTATTGGCCAGCGCTTCGAGCCGCTGCTGCGCGAAAGCCTGCAAATGGGCTGCGTCAGCTACACCCAGCGCTATTTCAAGGACGGCAAGATCACCCCGGCCCGCTACGCCCAGGCTTATACGGCGGCGCGGCTGGAGATCATGAGCATCGAGCACGCCCTGCACCGCCTGACCTGGGATGAGGCCATCGGTTCGTCCGGCACCATCCGCGCCATCGGCCTGGCCCTCAAGGCCGGCGGCCATGGCGCTGGCGAGGTCAACGCCGAAGGCCTGGCCTGGCTCAAGCGCAAGCTGTTCAAGCTGGGGGATGCCGAGAAGATCGACTTCGAAGGCATCAAGCCTGATCGCCGCACCATTTTCCCGGCGGGCCTGGCGATTCTCGAAGCGATTTTCGACGCCCTTGAACTGCAACGCATGGACCACTGCGATGGCGCCCTGCGTGAAGGGGTGCTCTACGACCTGCTGGGCCGTCATCATCATGAAGACGTCCGTGAGCGCACCCTCAGCTCGTTGATGGAGCGTTACCACGTCGACCTGGAACAGGCGGCGCGGGTTGAACGCAAGGCGCTGCATGCTTTCGACCAGGTCGCAGCGGATTGGGACCTGGAAGACGGCGTGTGGCGTGAACTGCTGGGCTGGGCGGCCAAGGTCCATGAAGTGGGGCTGGACATCGCCCACTACCATTACCACAAGCACGGCGCCTACCTGATCGAGCACTCGGACCTGGCGGGTTTCTCCCGTGAAGACCAGCAGATGCTCGCGCTGCTGGTACGCGGCCACCGCCGCAACATCCCCCGGGACAAGTTTGCCGAGTTCGGTGCCGAGGGCATCAAGCTGATTCGCCTGTGCGCGCTGCTGCGGTTTGCGATCCTGTTCCACCACATCCGTGGTACCCAGGAAATGCCGCAAGTGGTCCTGCGGGCCAATGCCGACAGCCTGGACGTGGTATTCCCGAAGAACTGGCTGGATGAAAACCAGCTGACCCAGGCGGATTTCGCCCAGGAAGCCGAGTGGCTGACGCGGGTTGGGTTCACGCTGAACGTGCGCTGATATGAGTGAGTGACGCGGAGCGTCACAGGATGTATTCCCACGCAGAGCGTGGGAACAATCCAACGCCACAAAACAAATGTGGGAGCGGGCTTGCTCGCGAAGGCGGAGTGTCAGTCAACAGATTCATCGACT
>NZ_JBSVWQ010000018.1:0-59059 GCF_054071215.1 Pseudomonas sp. SDO5522_S412
TGCGGTGCGTCAGTGACATATGGGGTGGCTGGCACACCGCATTCGCGCGCAAGCCCGCTCCCACAGTTTTAAATCGGTTCCTTCAGTGGCATGGGTTTGCTCAACACCATCAAGTCCTCGCCCACCTTCTGCGCATACTGCTGCACCACGCTCTGGCACAGCGCCACAATCTCCTCCACCAACTCCACGCCCACTCGCCACGACACCACCACCTGCAGGTTCGGCGGCCGTTGTTCCATGGGCAGCATGGTCAATTCACCTCGTGCCAGCTCTTCACTGACCAATACGGGCGGGAACGCACCAATCCCGAACCCGTCCCGCAGCAGGCGGGTGATCGCTGACACCGAGTTCACACAGTTCATCCGTGGGGCGGATACGCCGTTAGCCTGCATCAGGCTGAGCACGTCCTGGTGCGGACAGGAGTTTTTCGAGTAGGTGATGATGCGCTCCTGGGCCAGTTCGGCGAGGGACGCGTAGTCGCGGTTGTAGATCGAGTGGCTGGCGACGATCCAGCCCATGGGGTGGCTGGCCAGTTCCAGGCTGCGCAAGGTTTCCTGGCGCAGCAGGTCGGTTTGCAGGATCAGGTCGAGAAAGCCTTTTTGCAACTGATCGCTGAGGTTCAGCGCGGTATCGGCGACCAACTCGATTTCTACCCGCGGAAAGTTGTCCGTCAGTTCTGCCACCAGCGCGCTCAGCCAAGTGTGAATCACCGTGTCCATCACTCCGATGCGGATACGCCCGACCTTGCTGCTGGTGGTTTCCAGGGACTGCTTGAGCCCTTGCATGGTCGCCATCATCTGCTCGGCATAATCGAGCACCTTCAAGCCTTCCGGCGTCAGGCTCACACCTCGGGAATCGCGCAGGAACAGCTTCACCCCCAACTCGCTTTCCAGCACGGCGATGCGGCTGGAGATCGAGGCCTGGGTAGTGAACAGCTTCTCTGCCGTGAGGCGAAAGCTCTTGAGCTTGGCCACCCAGACGAAGGTTTCGAGGAACTTCAAATTCATGGGATCAACTTTTCTTATGCATGGATTGTTTTTTATTAGTTGGACGCAGCGTGCCGCAACCGCCAAAAATCGAGCTGTCTCACGATAAGCGTCGTTGGGGCTCGGGACAACATCGTTGCGAGATCTTGGTAAAAGATCCCACACTACAAAAAAATAAAGCCTACAGGAGCCCTACCGTGAGCCGCCTGCTATTGAACTGCGACATCGGCGAAAGCTTTGGCAACTGGACCTTGGGTCTGGACGCCGAAGTCATGCCGTTCATTGATTGCGCCAACGTAGCCTGCGGTTTCCACGCCGGCGACCCGAGCATCATGCGCAAGACCGTCAGCCTGGCCTTCGAGCATGGCGTGCAGGTGGGCGCGCACCCGGCGTACCAGGACCTGCAGGGTTTCGGCCGCCGCTCCATGGCCTACACCCCGCAGGAAATCCAGGACCTGTTGCACTACCAGGTCGGCGCCCTCGACGGTATTTGCCGGGCCCAGGGCGGGCGGGTCAGCTACGTCAAACCCCATGGCGCGATGTACAACGACATGATGGCCAAGCCTGCGCAATTGCGAGCGGTGATCCAGGCCGTGGCGGCCTACGACGCCAGCCTGCCATTGATGCTGATGGCCACCCGTGACAACAGCGCCGCCCAGGCCCTGGGTGACGAATATGGCGTGACCCTGTGGTTCGAAGCCTTTGCCGACCGTGCCTACGACAGCGCCGGCCATCTGGTCTCCCGCCAGTTGCCGGGCGCGGTGCATCATGACCCGGAAAAGATCATCCAGCAGGCCTTGATCATCGCCCGGGGAGACCAGTTGGTCGCCAGTGATGGCAGTCCGTTGCACCTGCAAGCCAATACCTTGTGCGTGCATGGCGATAACGCCAGCTCAGTGGCTGCCGTGCAGCGCATCCGCGAGGCGTTGACCCCAGCATGAAGCCACGGATTGAAGTGGTGGCCATCGACTGCCTGATGGTGCGCCTGTTTGAGGTGATCGCCGAAGACAACATGCCCTGGATGCTCGCCGCCACCCGCCGTTTGCGCGAAGGTTTTGGCCCGGCGCTGGTGGACCTGGTGCCGTCCTACACGACCCTGATGGTGCACTACGACCTGCTGGCGCTGGACCCTGGCCAGGCACGGGCGTTGATCGACCAGGCGCTCAAGGAATTGCAGCCCGAACCCAAGGGCAGCGGGCGATGCCATGTGTTGCCGGTCTGGTATGACCTGAGTGTCGGCCCGGAGTTGGCGTTGCTGGCGCAGCGCAGTGGCCTGGCAGTGGAGGAGGTGATTCGCCGTCACAGCCAGCATGAGTACCAGGTATTCGCCTTGGGCTTCGCCCCGGGGTTTGCCTTTATGGGGCTGGTGGATGAACAGCTCGCGACACCGCGGCTCAACACCCCGCGCAAGCGGGTGGCGGCGGGCAGCGTGGGCATCGCCGAGCGGCAGACGGCGGCTTATCCGGTGGTCTCGCCAGGTGGCTGGAACCTGATCGGCCGCACACCGGCCAAGTTGTTTGACCGCGAACGCGACGGCTACAGTCTGATGCAGCCGGGGGACACCGTGCGTTACGAAGCGGTCAGCCATCGCGAATTCATCAACCTGGGTGGCGATGACACACCGTTGGAGGCCCAGGCATGAGCCGCTTGTTGATCGAGGCCAGCACGCCGCTGTGCCTGTTGCAGGACGCCGGACGTTTTGGCGTCAGGCATTTGGGCGTGACCCAGGGCGGCGCGCTGGATTGGGTGTCGATGTCGTGGGCCAATTGGTTGCTGGGCAATGCCCTGGATGCGCCGGTGGTGGAAATCACCTTGGGTGGCTTCACCGTGCAGGCCGAGGCCTATTGCCTGCTGGCGCTGGCCGGGGCGGACTTGGGCGCGTATGTCGACGAGCGCGCGATCAGCCCGGGGCGCAGCTTTATTCTGCAAAAGGGCCAGCGCTTGCGTTTTACCCAGCCTTTCAGCGGTGCGCGGGCTTACCTGGCAGCGCCGGGCGGGTTTGATGCGCCGCAGGTGCTGGGCAGCTGCGCCACGGTGGGCCGTGAAGAACTGGGCGGGCTGGATGGCTTTGGCCGGTCACTGGCCGAAGGTGCGCAATTGACCTATTCGGGCGTGGGCGGTGCGATGCAGGTGTTGTCCGCCGGGCAATTGCCGAAGCTGGATTTCAAGGCGCCACTGGAGGTGATCCTCGGGGCGCAGATCGGTCAGTTTGGCGGGCAGAGTCTGTTTGATGTGTTCAACAGCGAGTGGACCCTCGACAGCCGTGCCGACCGCATGGGCATGCGCTTGCTTGGCACGCCGCTGGAGTATCAGGGGCCGTCGCTGATCTCGGAAGGCATCCCGCTGGGGGCGATCCAGGTGCCGCCGGATGGGCAGCCGATTGTGTTGCTCAATGACCGGCAGACCATTGGCGGCTACCCACGATTGGGCGCGTTGACGCCATTGGCGTTGGCGCGGCTGGCGCAGTGCTTGCCGGGGGAGAAGGTGAGGTTGGCGCCGGTGGTGCAGGAGACGGCGCATCGCCAGCAAGTGGAGTATTTGCAGTACCTTGCCAGAAACTAAAGACCGCCGCAGGACAAAATGTGGGAGCGGGCTTGCTCGCGAAGGCGGTGTATCAGCCAATATATTCGGTGACTGACACTGCGCTTTCGCGCGCAAGACCGCTCCCACATTTGATCGTGGTTGTCTGGGAAACAACTTACTTCGACAAAAAGCGCATCCCTTCCTCAAGCCCGCGCAACGTCAACGGAAACATCTGGTCCTCGATCAAATCCCGGACAATCCCGGTGGACGCCGTATAGCCCCAGGTATCTTTCGGGTACGGATTAATCCAGATCAGCTTCTTGTACTTCTCCATGAACCGCTGCATCCACACATACCCGGGCTCTTCATTCCAGTGTTCGACGCTGCCGCCGGCCTGGGTGATTTCATACGGCGCCATGGCCGCATCGCCGATAAAGATCACTTTGTAGTCGGCACCGTACTTGTGCAGCAAATCCTGGGTCGAGGTGCGTTCCGAGCCCCGGCGCATGTTGTTCTTCCACACCGATTCATAAATGAAATTGTGGAAGTAGAAATACTCCAGGTGCTTGAACTCGGTCTTGCACGCCGAGAACAACTCTTCGCAAGTCTTCACATGGGCATCCATCGAGCCGCCGATGTCGAACAGCAGCAACAGCTTGATGGTGTTGCGCCGCTCCGGGCGCATCTGGATATTCAGCAGCCCGGCATCGCGGGCCGTATGGTCGATGGTGCCGTCAATGTCGAGCTCTTCCGCCGCACCCTGGCGTGCGAACTTGCGCAGGCGGCGCAGGGCGATCTTGATGTTGCGCGTGCCCAGTTCCACCGAATCATCGAGGTTCTTGTACTCGCGCTGGTCCCAGACCTTGACCGCCTTGCCCTGGCGCTTGCCGGCATCCCCCACGCGAATGCCTTCGGGGTTGAAGCCGCCGGAGCCGAAGGGGCTGGTACCGCCGGTGCCGATCCACTTGTTGCCGCCGGCGTGGCGTTCTTTCTGTTCTTCGAGACGTTTCTTGAATTCTTCGATGAGCTTGTCGAGGCCGCCGAGGGACTGGATCTGTGCGCGCTCTTCGTCGGTCAGCGAGCGTTCGAATTCCTTGCGCAGCCAGTCTTCGGGGATCAGCGCCTGCAGGTGATCATCGAGTTTTTCCAGGCCATTGAAGTAGGCGCCGAAGGCCCGGTCGAACTTGTCGAAATGCCGTTCGTCCTTCACCAGGATCGCCCGGGCCAGGTAGTAGAACTCGTCCATGTCGGCGAAGGTCACGCGCTGTTTCAGCGCGTTGATCAGGTCCAGCAGCTCACGCACCGACACCGGCACCTTGGCTGCACGCATTTCATTGAACAGGTTGAGCAGCATGGCAATCGCCCTTATCGGTTACCGCGACGGCTCATGAACGCCAGGCGTTCCAGCAACTGCACGTCCTGCTCGTTCTTCACCAGGGCACCGGCCAGGGGCGGGATGGCCTTGGTGGGGTCGCGCTCGCGCAGTACCGCTTCGCCGATGTTGTCGGCCATCAGCAGTTTCAGCCAGTCCACCAGTTCGGAGGTGGACGGTTTTTTCTTCAGGCCCGGTACTTTTCGCACGTCAAAGAATACGTCGAGGGCTTCGCTGACCAGGTCTTTCTTGATGTCCGGGTAGTGCACGTCGACGATCTTTTGCAGGGTGGTGCGGTCCGGGAAGGCGATGTAGTGGAAGAAGCAGCGGCGCAGGAACGCGTCCGGCAGCTCTTTTTCGTTGTTGGAGGTAATGATGATGATCGGGCGCTTCTTGGCCTTGATGGTCTCGTCGATTTCGTAGACGTAGAACTCCATCTTGTCGAGTTCTTGCAGCAGGTCGTTGGGGAACTCGATGTCGGCCTTGTCGATTTCGTCGATCAGCAGGATGACCCGCTCCTCGGACTCGAAGGCTTCCCAGAGCTTGCCCTTTTTCAGGTAGTTGCGTACGTCGTGCACCTTGTCCACGCCCAGCTGCGAGTCCCGCAGGCGGCTCACCGCGTCGTACTCGTACAGGCCCTGGTGCGCCTTGGTGGTGGACTTGATGTGCCAGGTGATCAGCTTGGCGCCAAAGGATTCGGCCAGTTGCTCGGCGAGCATGGTCTTGCCGGTGCCCGGTTCGCCCTTGACCAGCAGTGGCCGCTCCAATGTGATGGCGGCGTTGACGGCCAGTTTCAGGTCATCGGTGGCAACGTAGGCCTGGGTGCCTTCGAACTTCATCTATCAATCCTCGAACGTGACGCCGAACGGTGCAGGACCGAAGCGGGCGAGTAATCAGCTTGGCCCGACTATACCGCGCAGCCCCGGCGACTGTGAACGCAGACGGGCTATTCAGTCTCTGAATGGGCAGTCACGTTGAAGATCAATCTGTCGAGGGCTTGGGTTGTTCATAGCGGGCGTTGAAGGCCTGGACAAAACCATTGCGCAAAATCTGCAAAAACGCCTGGAACGCGCTGATATCTTGCTGGTGCACGTTGCCGCTGAGCTCCACGCGGGTGGCGAACTGGTTTTTCTGCTGGTTCTTCAGCACGGTTTCGCTGACGCCAACCACCGCCTCCCAGATCGACCGAAAGATGCCCTTGTCCTTGTTCTCGACATCCTGCTGCCAGTTGAACACTTCGACATTGCGCAGCAAAGGCTTGATGTAGCCGGTCAACTGGCCTTTTTCGGCCTGGGCTTCCACCACCAGGTCGCCGGTGCCGGCATTGAAGTCGAACTTGCCGTAGGCCGAGGCGAAGTCATTCATGCGCTTGAGTTCGATATCCCGGGCCCGGAAGCGGAATTCGAAGTTTTCGAAATTGCTCAAGGGGTCGAACGTGGCGGTGGCTTCCAGCGGTGCCTGGCCCAGGAACAGCGCCTTGCCGTCGAAGCGCGCGTCGCGCTGGCCTTTGACATCCACCACGTTGGTCAGGTTGTAGAAGCTGGCGTTGACCTGGGTCGCGTACATATTGACCGGCGGTTTCGAACTGAAGTTATGGAACGCGATCTTTCCGTCGTCGATGCGTACCTCGTTGAGGGTGATCGGCAACAGTTTGCTCAGTTGGGCCCGCCAGTCGGTGCCCTGACCGGTCTGGGACGCCTGTTTGTTGGTGCCGCCGTCGACGAAGTTCAGCTCCGGCTTGATGAACTGTGCCTCGGCCACCACCGCGTGGTCGTACCACAGCGAATGCCAGCTGACCGACAGGTCGATCACGGGCGCCTTGACGAACGGTACCGGCACCTTGCCGTCGACCTTGACGATCTGCAAGCCGTTGATCCGATAGGCGCCGCGCCACAGTGCGAGGTCGACATCGGTGACCTGGCCGCGGTAATCGCCCATGTCGGCGAGTTTGTCATTCAGGTAATTGCGCACCAGATAGGGCAGGGCGATATCCAGGACGACCAGCAGTACCACGACCCCGACGAGGGTCCAGAGCGGCCAACTGTAGCGACGTTTCATAGGAAAATTCTCCATCCGTGTAGGCGATTGACTGCTGGCGCCGCCGGACGTTCGCTTGACTGGACGCCTTGCAACACGAGGCATACCCTTGGGGCCTTCCTGAAATTGCCTTAAGGACCCGTCATGAGCCGCATTTTTGCAGACAACGCGCACTCCATCGGTAACACGCCCCTGGTTCAGATCAACCGTATCGCGCCGCGTGGCGTGACTATCCTGGCCAAGATCGAAGGGCGTAACCCGGGGTATTCGGTGAAGTGCCGGATTGGCGCAAACATGATCTGGGATGCCGAAGGCAGCGGCAAACTCAAGCCGGGCATGACCATTGTCGAGCCAACTTCCGGCAACACCGGGATCGGCCTGGCATTTGTCGCCGCCGCCCGTGGTTACAAGCTGTTGCTGACCATGCCCGCCTCCATGAGCATCGAGCGCCGCAAGGTGCTCAAGGCCCTCGGCGCCGAACTGGTGTTGACCGAGCCGGCCAAGGGCATGAAGGGCGCGATTGAAAAAGCCGGCGAAATCCTTGCCAGCGACCCGGCCAGGTACTTTATGCCGGCCCAGTTCGAAAACCCGGCCAACCCGGCGATCCACGAGAAAACCACCGGTCCGGAAATCTGGAATGACACTGATGGCGCGGTGGACGTGCTGGTAGCGGGCGTGGGCACTGGCGGCACCATCACCGGGGTGTCGCGCTATATCAAGAACATCCAGGGCAAGCCGATCCTGTCGGTGGCGGTGGAGCCGATCAGTTCGCCGGTGATTACCCAGGCGCTGGCCGGTGAAGAGATCAAGCCCAGCCCCCACAAGATCCAGGGTATCGGCGCCGGTTTTGTGCCGAAGAACCTCGACCTGTCGATGGTCGACCGGGTCGAACTGGTCAGCGACGAAGAATCCAAGGCCATGGCGTTGCGCCTGATGCAGGAGGAGGGGATTCTGTGTGGTATCTCCTGCGGCGCGGCGATGGCCGTGGCGGTGCGACTGGCAGAGAAGCCGGAAATGCAGGGCAAGACCATCGTCGTGGTGCTGCCGGACTCCGGTGAACGCTACCTGTCGAGCATGCTGTTCGCCGATTTGTTCACCGATCAGGAAAACCAGGCTTGATTCAAATCAGCGCGATGGCGTGGCCCTTATGCATAATTGGCCCGTTATCGCGCACCGCTAGATGCTGATTGTTGGAGTGCGCGGGTTTTTCCCGAGGCCCGGAGTGTTTATCATGGCCGGCTGCTACGTCTGGTTTCCCCGTAACGGGAGGCTAATGGCCAGACGCCTATTTCCAGGAGTTGCTGCATGACCTTTTCTTTGGCCGCCAAACTGTCGGTGTTGCTGCTGTTTATCGGCAGCACGCTGTATGTGCATTTGCGTGGCAAGGCCCGTTTGCCGATGTTGCGTCAGTTCGTCAACCATTCAGCGCTGTTCGCCCCGTACAACGCCTTGATGTACATCTTCTCCGCCGTGCCGTCCAAGCCGTACCTGGACCGCAGCAAGTTCCCGGAGCTGGACGTGCTCAAGGACAACTGGGAAGTGATTCGCGAAGAGGCCATGCACCTGTTCGACGAGGGCTACATCCGCGCCGCGGAGAAGAACAACGACGCCGGTTTCGGCTCGTTCTTCAAGAAGGGCTGGAAGCGTTTCTACCTCAAGTGGTACGACAAACCGTTGCCGTCGGCTGAACTGCTGTGCCCGAAAACCGTGGCCCTGGTCAGCAGCATTCCCAACGTCAAGGGCGCGATGTTCGCCCTGTTGCCAGGTGGCAGCCACCTCAACCCGCATCGCGACCCGTTTGCCGGTTCCCTGCGTTATCACCTGGGGCTGTCCACGCCGAACTCCGACGACTGCCGTATTTTCGTCGACGGCCAGGTGTACGCCTGGCGCGACGGTGAAGATGTAATGTTCGACGAGACCTACGTGCACTGGGTGAAGAACGAAACCGAGCACACCCGGGTGATCCTGTTCTGCGACATCGAACGCCCGCTGAGCAACCGCCTGATGACCCGCATCAACCGTTGGGTCAGCGCGCAACTGGGGCGCGCCACCGCGCCGCAGAACCTGGATGACGAACGCGTTGGCGGGATCAACCAGGCGTATGCCTGGAGCAAGCGCTTCAGCGACAGCTTCAGTGGCGTGGTCAAGCAGTGGAAGCGCAAGCATCCGAAGGCTTATCGCATCCTGCGGCCAGTGCTGGCGGTGGTGGTGCTGACGGCGCTGGGGTATTGGTTGTTTGGTTAAGACTTTTGCAGGCACGAAAAAACCGCTCCGATGAGCGGTTTTTTTATGCGCTGGATTTGTGCGGGCGAAGTTATTGCAAAGCATGTCCCCAGCTGGTTATAGTCGGCCGCAGGTGTTTCAAGACACCTTGTTCATCCCTTCATAAAAGATCAGCACATGCCAGCTTCCCTGCGCATAGCGGTAGTCGATTCAGCGGTCAACGCTGCGGTCGTGCCGTGCGGGAGCCAGCAGCCTGCGCAGATCAGTCACTACCCCCCACCTGTCAGTAGCACGCCGGTGTACGCAGTCGTATCACCGCCGGGTGTTGGCATTTCGGGCTGATCAGCTGATGGCTGTTCCCCTGTGCCCGCCTGAAAAAACCTACTGAATTTCAGCTGTTGCTGAGTTGGCTTTTTGCCTGATCACAGGTGGTATCCATGTCTGTTCTTTCGAAACAATCCGTGGCCGCGGCGGCCTCGACGAGCCTGTTTGTCTTGCTGTGGAGCAGCGGGGCGATTTTCTCCAAATGGGGCCTGGCCCACGCTTCACCCTTTGCGTTTCTGCTGATCCGTTTCGCCATCGCCCTGGCGGGGTTGGTGATACTGGTACCGATCCTCAAGCTGAAGTTGCCGCGTCCCGGCAGGCCGATGCTTTACGCGGCGGCTACCGGGCTGGTGCTGTTGGGGGCCTACCAGATTTTCTATCTGCTGGCCCTGGACCTCAAAGTCACGCCCGGCATGATGGCAACCATCATGGGCGTGCAGCCGATCCTGACCGTGGTGTTGATGGAGCGCCGGCGCTCCTGGAGCCGGATGTTCGGCCTCGCGCTGGGATTGGCGGGGTTGATCATGGTTGTGTACCAGGGCATCGGGATGTCCGGCATGTCCCTGGCAGGCATGCTTTTTGGCCTGTTGGCCCTGGCCAGCATGACCTTTGGTTCGATCATGCAGAAGCGCATCACCGATAACCCGTTGGGCACGTTGCCTGTGCAATACCTGGCCGGCTTGCTGTTGTGCTCGGTGTTTGTGCCGTTCCAGCCGTTCCACTTTGAACACAACACCGGCTTTTTCGTGCCGGTGCTGTGGATGGGGCTGGTGGTGTCGTTGCTGGCGACGCTGTTGCTGTACCGGCTGATTGCCCGGGGCAACCTGGTGAATGTCACCAGCTTGTTCTATCTGGTGCCCGCGGTGACGGCGGTGATGGATTACCTGATCTTCGGCAACAAGCTGGCAATGTTGAGCTTGCTGGGGATGGGCTTGATCATCGTCGGATTGGCTTTTGTGTTCCGTAAGGGCTGATAAACCCAATGCTGTAGGAGCCAAAAAGCTCCTACAGCTTGCGGGCCAATTTCCCCGGCCGAAGCACCAGCCACAACGCCCCCGCAATCAATAACCCGCCATACAGATGCGCCATGGACAACGGCTCATCCAGCAGCAACGCGCCCCACAATACCCCGAATGGCGGAATCATGAAGGTCACGGTCATCGACTTCACCGGGCCGATGGACGTCAGCAAGCGGAAGTACAGGATGTAGGCAAACGCCGTGCATACCAGCCCCAACCCCAGCAGCGACAACCATACAGGCCAGCCACCCCAGCTGACCGGTGGATGGCTGATGGCACTCCAGGCAAACAGCGGAAGCAGGAACAGCGTGGCCCCGAGCATGCTGCCCAGGGCCGCCAGGCGACTGTCCAGCCCGCCCTGTTGATCGAGCCAGCGGCGTGCCAAAAAGCCGGCAAAGCCATAGCAGGTGGTCGCCAACAGGCATGCCAGCGCACCCATCAACAATTCCATGTCGAAGGCCACCGGCCCGGCGCGGGTCAGGATGCCAACGCCGAACAGGCCCAGGCATACCCCGGCGATTTTCGACGGCGTGAGGCGCTCACTGAAGAACAACCCGCCAATCAGCACGCCCATCAGTGGCGTCGTGGCATTGAAGATCGCCGAGTAACCGGCCGGCAGCACTTGGGCCGCCACTGAATACATGGTCGCGGGAATGCCCGAGTTGATCACCCCGAGCAACAGGACCGTCTTGAACTTGCCCTGGAAATCCCAACTCACCCGCATCATGGCGAGGATCACCAGCAGGCCGGTGGCGGCAATCGACACCCGGAAAAACGCGGTAGGAAGGGTGCCGATTTCCGGCGCGATAATTCGCATGAACAAAAAACTCGCGCCCCAGATAGCGGCCAGCACCAACAGGTGCAGGGTGTCGACAGGTCTCACGGAGGAACTCCAGTTTGATAAGGGCGGAAGTGTTGCCCACCGACCTGTCTGACACAATCGCTAATACATGTTTTACAGCACGAAACGCGTCACCAAGCCATTGAGGTCCACCGCCAGCCGCGACAGTTCCTGGCTGGCCGCCGAGGTCTGGGTGGCACCGGCGGCGGTTTGCGTCGACAGGTCCCGGATGTTCACCAGGCTGCGGTCCACCTCACGAGCCACCAACGCTTGCTGCTCGGCGGCGCTGGCGATCACCAGGTTGCGCTGGCTGATCTGCGAGATCGCCGCCGTGATTTTCTCCAGTGCACTGCCGGCGCTGTTGGCTCGCTGCAAGGTCTGGCCGGCGTGTTCGGCGCTGCTGTTCAGGGCGCCGACGGTGTCCTGGGTGCCTTGCTGGATACCGTTGATCATCTGCTCGATTTCTTCGGTGGAGTCCTGGGTGCGTTGTGCCAGGGAGCGCACTTCGTCAGCCACCACGGCAAAACCACGACCGGCCTCGCCCGCGCGGGCCGCCTCAATCGCCGCGTTGAGTGCCAGCAGGTTGGTCTGCCCGGCAATCCCGCGAATCACTTCAAGCACCTTGCTGATGTCCTGGGCCTGTGCCGCCAGGCCCTCGGCCTTGGTCGAGGCACCGAGGACTTCGTCCACCAGGTTCTGGATCGAGCTGATGGTTTCGCTGATCTGGTAGTGACCGTGCTTGCTGTCTTCGTCGGAGGCCTTGGAGGCTTCGGCGCTGGACACCGCATTGCCCGCCACTTCATCGACTGCCGCGCTCATCTGCGTCACGGCGGTGGCAGCCTGTTCGATCTCGTCGTTCTGCGCTTGCAGGCCGCGGGTGCTCTGCTCCATTACCGAACTCATCTCTTCCGCCGCCGAGGCCAACTGCTGCGACGATTCGCTGATGCCACGGATGGTTTCCTGCAGGTTGGCCTGCATGGTGGCCAGCGCGGTGAGCAGTTGCGCCGGCTCATCCTTGCCCTCCACGACGATCGGCCGGCTCAGATCGCCGGAGGCGATGGTGCGGGCCACTGTCAGTGCCTGGCCAATGGGCGCGGTGATGCTGCGGGTCAGCAGCCAGGCCAGCAGTAAAGTTGCCATCAAGGCGGTGACGATGATGGTGCCGACCACCCATTGGGCGCTGGTGTACATCTGCGCCGCCGATGTTGCGGCGTCTTCCACACCTTTTTGGTTGAAGGTGATCATGTCTTCCAGGCTTTTATTGAGGACCATGCCTTGGGGGGCGAGGCGGCTGTTGAGCAGGTCCATGGCGTTTTGCTGCTGGTCCTGGTCGACCAGTTGAATCATCTGGCCGACGATCGTCATATAGCTCGCAACGTTGGCTTTCAACTGTTTGAGCAGGTCGCGTTCCTGCTCGTTGCTCAGCAGGGTTTCGTGACGGTTCAGCAGTTCTTCAAGGTCGCCACGCTGGCGGGTGATCAGGTTTTTGCTGTTGTCACGCACCCGGGACTCATCGGTGGTGAGCAAGCGCAACGCTTCCAGACGGATGCTGGCGACGTAGGCGGCGCTGTCGTGAATGTTTTCAATACTCGGCATCCACGACTCTTCGATGATCAGTGCGCTTTCCCGCAGCTTGGCCATCTGGCCTAAACCAAACAGGCCGACCACGATCAACAGGCTGGCCAAAACCCCAAAACTCAGACTGGCGCGCAGGCCGATCCCCATATTCCTCAATGACATCTCAATGCTCCTTTGGCGGTTAGAACCTGTTCCCGGATCGGTCTTCTGACCTTGTTAGGTGGGAGAGGGCGCGCTATATAGCAAAGTGCCACTAGCTAGGGTAGTCAGGGTTTCCCTTACGTTGGATCCAATGGTCGAGAAGCCACCAGTAACGGAGCAGTAGAGCAAAGACTCTTATTTACCCCGGCTCGCACAGGCAGGCCACGTCACACAAGGCCTATAGATGAAACGTTTAATGCGGGGAGGGTGACGCGCGGGTTTTTTGTTGACCAGTTAGTCGAATTAAATAAAGAGTAAATAAATGTACGAAATGAACAATCTTGTACAAGTCTGAATGAAAAATGATCCTTCTCCTGTTCCCGCACACTGGCTAAGCTCAGCTCACTCCAAATGCCCGCAGAGGTTTCCCGAATGCCGCAGCCAACGCCCGCCCTCGACATTGCGCAGATGATCCTCGACGGCTTCGACGACTACCGCGAGCACTTCCGCCAGATCACCGACGGCGCCCGGGAGCGCTTTGAAAAGGCGCAGTGGCAGCAAGGGCAGGCGGCATCGGCTGCGCGCATCAATCTTTACGAAGAGAAGGTCAGCGAAGTCACGGCGCGGCTGCGGGCGGCTTTCGATGAAGCCGTGTTGCTCGACATTGCCGACTGGCCGCTGGTGAAAAGTGCCTACATCAGCCTGATCGACCTGCGGTTTGACGATGAGCTGTCCGAGACCTGGTACAACTCGACGTTTTGCGGGCTGTTCAGCCATGACCTGATCAGCGACGGCTGCATGTTCATTCACACCACCCGGCCGAGCCTACGCCGCGCCCGGGCGGCGCAGACCCGAACCTACAAGCCGGGCGGCAAGCTGGCAGGCATGCTGGAACAGATTTTCGCCGACTACAGTTTCAGCGAACCCTACGCCGACTTGCCCGCCGACCTGCGCCGCCTGGAGGCGCAATTGCGCGAAAACCTGCCGGACTGGGTGTGCAAGGACCCGGACCTCAACGTCGAACTATTCTCCTCGGTGCTGTACCGCAACAAAGGCGCGTACCTCGTCGGGCGCATCTACACCCGCGACGAACAGTGGCCGCTGGTGATCCCGCTGCTGCATCGGGAAGGGCGCGGCATCCAGATCGACGCGCTGATCACCGACGAGGCCGATGTGTCGATCATCTTCTCGTTCACCCGCTCCTATTTCATGGTGGACGTGCCGGTGCCGGCGGAGTTTATCGGCTTCCTCAAGCGCATCCTGCCGGGCAAGCACATCGCCGAGTTGTACACCTCCATCGGCTTCTACAAACACGGCAAATCCGAATTCTACCGGGCGCTGATCAACCACCTTGCCACCACCGATGACCAGTTCATCATGGCGCCGGGCGTGCGCGGCATGGTCATGAGCGTGTTTACCCTGCCGGGCTTCAATACCGTGTTCAAGATCATCAAGGACCGGTTTTCACCGTCGAAAAACGTCAACCGCGCCACCGTGATCGAGAAGTACCGGTTGGTGAAAAGTGTCGACCGGGTAGGGCGCATGGCCGACACCCAGGAGTTCGCCGACTTCCGTTTTCCGTTGAGCAAATTCGAGCCTGAATGCCTGGCCGAACTGCTTGAAGTCGCCGCCGGTACCGTCGAAGTCGAAGGCGATACGGTACTGATCCGCCACTGCTGGACCGAGCGGCGCATGACCCCGCTGAACCTCTACCTGGAAAACGCCAACGAAGCCCAGGTGCGCGAAGCCCTGGAAGACTACGGCCTGGCGATCAAGCAACTGGCGGCGGCGAATATTTTCCCGGGCGACATGCTGCTGAAGAATTTTGGCGTCACCCGCCACGGTCGCGTGGTGTTCTACGACTATGACGAAATCTGTTTCCTGACCGAGGCCAACTTCCGCCACATCCCGGCGCCGCGTACCCCGGAAGATGAAATGGCCTCCGAGCCCTGGTATTCCATCGGTCCGCTGGACGTGTTCCCCGAGGAGTTTCCGCCATTCCTGTTTGCTGATTCCGGCCAGCGCCGCCTGTTCGACGAACTGCACGGCGAGTTGTACAACGCCGACTACTGGAAAGGCCTGCAAGAGGCGATTCGCGCCGGCAAGGTAATCGATGTGTTTCCTTACCGGCGCAAGGGCCTGGACAATGAATGAGGGGAGCGCGCGGCGGCGCTTTTCTGCGACAATCCGCCCCCTGCCTACATAGACGACCTTTGCGTACCTGATGACTGACCAAGCGCCCGCTATCGACCAACTGCTGAAAAACCTCGATCACGCCATGCTCGCCGACCGCCACCGCTTGCGGCGGCAGCTGCTTGAGCTGCGCAAGAAACCCGATGAGGAAAAACTTGCGCAGTGGGTGACGCGGATGCAGGCCTCCTGCGCCCAGGTGACGGCGCGGCGCGCCAGCCTGCCGGTGATTCGCTATGACGACAGCCTGCCGATCGCCGCCAAGCGTGACGAGATCAAGGAAGCGTTGCTCAAGCATCAGGTGCTGATCATTGCCGGTGAGACCGGTTCGGGTAAAACCACCCAGTTGCCGAAAATCTGCCTGGAAATCGGCCGCGGTCAATATGGCCTGATCGGCCACACCCAGCCGCGGCGGATTGCGGCGCGCAGCGTGGCGAGCCGGGTCGCGGAAGAGTTGGCGACGCCGCTGGGTTCCCTGGTGGGTTATCAGGTGCGGTTTGAAGACCAGAGTGATTCCAACACCCTGATCAAGCTGATGACCGACGGCATCCTGCTGGCCGAAACCCAGAACGACCGCTATCTCGAACGCTACGACACGATCATCGTCGACGAAGCCCACGAACGCAGCCTGAACATCGACTTCCTGCTGGGTTATCTGAAAACCCTGCTGCCGCGTCGCCCGGATCTCAAGGTCATCATCACCTCGGCCACCATCGACCTGGAGCGCTTTTCCAAGCACTTCGACGATGCGCCGATTGTCGAGGTGTCGGGCCGCACTTTCCCGGTGGAAACCTGGTACCGCCCGCTGACCCTGGAGCAGGACGAGGAGGGCAACCGCGTCGAGGACGACCTGACCGTCGACCAGGCGATTCTCGCCACTCTCGATGAGATCGCCGCCTTCGAGCGCAGCGAGCGCAAGAGCCCCGGCGATGTGCTGGTGTTCCTGCCCGGCGAGCGCGAGATTCGCGACGCCGCCGACATGCTGCGCAAGGCCCAGCTCAAGCACACTGAAATCCTGCCGCTGTATGCGCGCCTGTCGCCGGCGGAGCAGCAGCGGATCTTCCAGTCGCACCCAGGCCGGCGTGTGGTGCTGGCGACCAACGTCGCGGAAACCTCGCTGACCGTGCCAGGCATTCGTTATGTGATCGACAGCGGCACCGCGCGCATCAGCCGCTACAGCTACCGGGCCAAGGTGCAGCGACTGCCGATCGAGGCGATTTCCCAGGCCAGTGCCAACCAGCGTAAAGGCCGGTGCGGGCGGGTCGAACCCGGTATCTGCGTGCGCTTGTACAGCGAAGAGGATTTTATTGGGCGCCCGGAATTTACCGACCCCGAGATTCTTCGCACAAACCTCGCGGCCGTAATCCTGCAGATGCTGCACCTGCGCCTGGGCGAGATCACCGATTTCCCGTTTATCGAGCCGCCGGACGGCAAGGCCATCAGCGACGGTTTCAACCTGCTGCAAGAGTTGTCCGCCGTTGACCGCAACAGCCAGCTGACACCGATGGGCCGCCAGTTGGCGCGTCTGCCGGTGGACCCACGCATGGGCCGCATGTTGCTGGAGGCAGCCAAGCTTGGCAGCCTGCAGGAAGTGCTGATCGTCGCCAGCGCCATGTCGATCCAGGACCCGCGCGAGCGTCCGCCGGAGCGCCAGCAAGCCGCCGACCAGGCTCACGCACAATGGAAGGACGCGGATTCGGACTTCGCCGGGTTGGTGAACCTGTGGCGGGGTTTTGAAGAGCAGCGCCAGGAATTGACCGCCAGCCCGCTGCGCAATTGGTGCCGCAAGAATTTCCTGAACTACCTGCGCCTGCGGGAATGGCGTGACTCCCACCGCCAGTTGAGCCTGATCTGTCGCGACATGCAGTTGACCGTCAACAAAGAACCGGCGGACTTCCCCAAACTGCACAAGGCGGTGCTGTCCGGCCTGCTCAGCCAGATTGGCCAGAAGACCGAAGAGGGCGATTACCTCGGCGCGCGTCAGCGGCGTTTCTGGATTCACCCGTCGTCGGGTATTGGCAAGAAGCGTCCGCAATGGCTGATGACCGCCGAGCTGGTGGAAACCACCAAGCTGTACGCGCGGATGGTGGCCAAGATCGACGCCGACTGGGTCGAGCCGTTGGCCGGGCACCTGATCAAGAAAAACCACTTCGAACCCCATTGGGAAAAGAAGCGCGGCCAGGTGGTGGCGTTTGAGCAGATCACCCTGTTCGGGTTGATCATCGTCGGGCGCCGGCCGGTGCATTACGGGCCGATTGATCCGGTGACGTCTCGCGAGCTGTTTATCCGCGAAGGCCTGGTGCGCGGCGAGATCCAGTCCCGGGCCCGCTGCCTGACGGCCAACCAGCAATTGCTGGAGCAGCTTGACGAACTGGAAGCCAAGGCCCGCCGGCGCGATATCCTGGCGGACGAGGAAACGCTGTACGCCTTCTACGATGCGCGCCTGCCCGCCGAGATCCACCAGACTGCGACCTTCGACAGTTGGTACAAGGTCAACAGCCAGAAAGACCCGCAGCTGTTGATCATGCGCGAAGAAGACGTGCTGGCCCGCGAGGCCAGTGAAGTCACCGCCGCCCATTACCCCGACACCTTGCACCTGGGCGACCTGGCCCTGGCCTTGAGTTATCACTTCGAACCCAACCATCCACGGGACGGTGTGACCCTGCGCGTACCGGCGCCGTTGTTGCCGGCCTTGCCACCCGAGCGCCTGGAATGGCTGGTGCCGGGTGTGATCGAGGCCAAGTGCATTGCCCTGGTGCGCAACTTGCCCAAGGCCCTGCGCAAGAACTTCGTGCCGGTGCCGGATTTCGTCAAGGCGGCGTTGCAACGTATCGAGTTCGGCCAAGGCTCGTTGCCTCAGGCCTTGGGGCGTGAGCTGCTGCGCATGACCGGGGCACGGGTCAGCGATGAAGCCTGGGCCGAGGCTGCGCAGCAGGTGGAGAGCCACCTGAAGATGAACCTGGAAGTGGTCGACGGCCAGGGCAAGTTCCTCGGTGAAGGCCGCGACCTGGCCGAGTTGACCGCGCGTTTCGCCGAGGCCAGCCAAGCTGCGTTGGCGGTGCCGCAGACTGCGAAGAGCCAGCAGCCGGTGGAGGCCAAGGTGTTTGCGGCGGTGGCCGAGAAAACCCAGCAAAACATCGCCGGGCTTTCGATGACGGTGTATCCGGCCTTGGTCGAAGAAAACGGCACGGTCAAGGAAGGGCGTTTCTCTACCGCTGCCGAGGCTGAGTTCCAGCACCGTCGAGCCTTGCAGCGCCTGCTGCTGCAACAACTGGCCGAGCCGGCAAAGTTCCTGCGGGGCAAATTGCCGGGCCTGACCGAGTTGGGGTTGATGTACCGCGAGCTGGGGCGTATCGAAGCCCTGGTGGAAGACATTCTGTTGGCCAGCCTCGACAGTTGCGTGCTGGAAGGCGAAGCCAGCCTGCCGCGGGACGGCGCCGGCCTGGCCGCCCTGGCCGAGCGCAAGCGTGGCAGTTGGACCGAGCACGCCGAGCGCCAGGCGCGCCTGACCCTCGAAATTTTGAAACTGTGGCATGGCCTGCAAAAACGCTTCAAGGGCAAGATTGACCTGGCCCAGGCGGTGGCGCTGAATGATATCAAGCAGCAACTGAGCAATCTGGTGTACCCCGGCTTCGTACGGGAAACTCCGGCGCAATGGTTCAAGGAACTGCCGCGCTTCCTCAAGGCCATCGAGCTGCGCCTGGAGAAATTGCCAAGCCAGGTGCAGAAGGACCGGGTCTGGAGTACCGAGTTGGGCGGTTTGTGGAGCCAGTATCAGAACCGCCTGAACAAACACGCCCAGGAAGGCAAGCGCGACCCTCAGCTGGAGCTGTATCGCTGGTGGCTGGAGGAATACCGGGTTTCGCTGTTTGCCCAGCAGTTGGGCACCAAGGTACCGATTTCCGACAAGCGCCTGAGCAAGCAATGGAGCCTGGTCGAAGCGTGACCGACGTGCGGCAAGCAACTCTGGCGAGCGAGCAAGCTCGCTCGCCACAGGGAAGGTGTTTGTGCGGGATAGGCGCCAAGTGTCCGATGTTGTGGCAAACTTCGCGGTTATAAATGCCGGGATCGTCGAGTTGGGCTGGTGCAGCCGTGGCGCGATGGAATAAAGCGTTTCCAGTTTGAAGGCCGCTGGGCGGCATAAAACTACTTACGGTTTGGTACGACGGTACCAATACCCTTCTGCCTGAACAGATTTAGAGGAACGACCGTGCATAACGTCGTCATCAGCGGCACAGGCCTGTACACCCCGGCCAACAGCATCTCCAACGAAGAGCTGGTGCAGTCTTTCAATGCTTACGTGCAACAGTTCAACCTGGATAACGCCGCCGCCATTGAACGCGGTGACGTGGAGGCCCTGACCGAATCCAGCGCCGCCTTTATCGAGAAGGCCTCGGGCATCAAGAGCCGCTTTGTCATGGACAAGGCCGGCATTCTCGACCCGCAGCGCATGGCGCCACGCCTGCCCGAGCGCTCCAACGACGAATGGTCGATCCTCTGCCAGATGGCCGTCAGTGCTGCCGAGCAAGCCTTGCAGCGCGCCGGCAAGACCGCCGCCGATATCGACGGTGTGATCGTCGCCTGTTCCAACCTGCAGCGGGCGTACCCGGCGATTGCCATCGAAGTCCAGGAAGCGCTGGGTATCCAGGGTTTTGGCTTTGACATGAACGTGGCATGTTCCTCGGCGACCTTCGGTATCCAGAACGCCGCCAACAGCATCCAGCTGGGCCAGGCGCGGGCGATCCTGATGGTCAACCCGGAGATCTGCACCGGCCACCTGAACTTCCGCGACCGCGACAGCCATTTCATCTTTGGCGATGCGGCCACCGCCGTGATCCTGGAGCGGGCCGACCTGGCCACTTCCGAGCATCAGTTCGACGTGGTGAGCACGAAGTTGCTGACCAAGTTCTCCAACAACATCCGCAATAACTTCGGCTTCCTCAACCGCGCGGCGGAAGAGGGGATTGGTGCCCCGGACAAGCTGTTCGTGCAGGAAGGCCGCAAGGTCTTCCGTGATGTCTGCCCGATGGTCGCCGAGTTGATCGGCAAGCACCTGTCGGAAAACCAGCTGAATGTCGGCGATGTGAAGCGTTTCTGGCTGCACCAGGCCAACCTCAGCATGAATCACCTGATCGTCAAGAAACTGCTGGGCCGCGAGGCTTCTGTGGAAGAGGCGCCGGTGATCCTCGATACTTACGCCAACACCAGTTCGGCGGGTTCGGTGATTGCGTTCCACACCTACCAGGACGACTTGCCGAAGGGCGCTGTGGCTGTGCTTAGCTCGTTTGGCGCAGGGTATTCGATTGGTAGCGTGATCCTGCGCAAACGCTGATCATGTTTTGAAATCGAGGTCTTGAATGGCAGCAGCGGACGACGCGCACCTGCTTGAACGATTGCTCAAGGGTGAGCAGCGGGCCTACAAGGAGTTGGTCACCACCTACCAGAGCGCGATGCGTGCCGTGGCCTATGCCATCGTTGGCCAGCGCCATGCCGATGAGGTGGTGCAGGACGCCTGGCTGTCGGTGGTGCGTAACCTGGCGAAATTCGAGGGGCGTTCCAGCCTCAAGACCTGGCTGCTGACCATTACTGCCAACTCGGCAAAGGGCCGCTACAAGCAAAACCGCCGGGAAGTACTGCTCGATGACTTGCCGGCGCCCCATGGCACCATCGGTGATGATCGCTTTGTGCCCGACGATGGCCACTGGGCGGTCGCGCCGTTTGCCTGGCATCAGGACACTCCCGAAGCGCTGCTTACCGAAGACGAACTGCGTAATTGCCTGGAGCACACGCTGGCCAGTCTTTCCGAACTGCAAAGCAGCGTACTGCTGCTGCGCGAACGTCAGGGGCTGGAGTTGGAGGAGATTTGTAATCTTCTGACGCTATCGCTCTCCAATGTTCGTGTGCTGTTGCATCGAGCACGGCTTAAAGTCTTCGCCACGGTGGAGCATTTTGAGGAAACCGGCGAATGTTGACCTGTAAGGAACAAGTGGCACGTTCCAGTGACTATCTCGATGGGCAACTGACCTTTCGCGAGCGCCTGCTGGTGCGCCATCACCTGATGTTCTGCCCCAACTGCCGGCGCTTTATCCGGCAGATGCGCTTGATGCAGGCGACGCTGAAGATCCTGCCCGAGCCGCCTATCGCCGATGTTGATGCGTTGGCCGAACGCCTGGCCGCCGAGCGCTCCCGCGACCAATAATATCCATCACTTTTCACACTGAAACGAAGCCCGCATCGACCAAAGATGCGGGCTTTTTTTTGCTGGAAAAACAACCAAGATGAAAAATATTTCATTTTTATCAGGTGTTTTTACATTTTGTATCATCTGCCATTTTCACCAGTTTTCAGGGCTGGAGCCTTGATTTCCGTAGGCTCTGGCTTATTTCGAATGGCTATTAAAAAGTTCCCGAGTAACAAAATCTTTATGTTCCGGCAACCCAGCTGAAATATCCCCTCGCCAAGATCGCCCCCCAACACCAGCGGCTCTAAACCGCGTGTTTTACCAATGCACAAGACCATCAATTAGGGGAATTCTTCGATGATCCGCAAGCACTTCGCCGGTTTCGCGGCCAGCGCCTTGGCCCTGGCCGTCACCGCCCAGGCTTTCGCCGGTACTGTCACTACTGACGGTGCCGATATCGTTGTCAAAACCAAGGGCGGCCTTGAGGTTGCAACCACCGACCAGAATTTCAGCTTCAAGCTGGGTGGTCGTTTGCAGGCCGATTACGGCACGTTTGATGGTTTTTACACCAAGAATGGCAACTCGGCGGACGCCACGTATTTCCGACGCGCCTACCTCGAATTGGGCGGCACGGTGTACAAGGACTGGAAATACCAGATCAACTACGACTTTTCCCACAACTCCGGCAATGCCGATGATGGCTACTTCGACGAAGCGTCCTTCTCGTACGTAGGCTTCAAGCCAGTGGTGATCCGCGCGGGTCGTTTCGACCAGGACTTCGGCCTGGAAAAAGCCACCAGTTCCAAGTGGGTGACCGCCATCGAGCGTAACCTCGGTTATGAAGTCGCCGACTGGATCAACTCCCACGAGAACGGCATGGGCCTGCAGGTCAGCGCCGTGGTGGCTGACATGGCCTACCTGTCCTCCAGCGTGTCGTCCAAGGACATCAACGACAAGGACGGCAAAGGCGTGAAGCAGTTCAACGGCCGTGCCGTGTTTGCGCCGATGCACGACAGCGGCAACGTTTTGCACCTGGGTGTGGACGTGGCGGTGCGTGACCTGAAGGACACCTCGTTCGACTCGCGGATCCGTCCTCGCCTGGACGCTCGTGGCGTTGCCACCAACGGCGGTAACGATGCCGGGGCCAACGGCAACCGTGCGACCTTCGGCGGCGGTGTAGGGCTGGACTCCGGCAACCTGACCGCGAACGACGCCTACGACACCGACACGGTGTTCGGCGGCGAATTTGCCTTCGCCCGCGGTCCGCTGTCCCTGCAGGCCGAATACCTGAACCGCAAGATGAAGGCCGACAGCAGCGCTTATCAGGATGTGAAGGCCACGGGTTTCTACGGCCAGGTGGCCTACACGCTGACCGGCGAGTCCCGGGTCTACAAGCTCGACGGCGCCAAGTTCGACACCATCAAGCCGCAGAACAAGCAGTTCGGTGCGTGGGAAGTGTTCTACCGCTACGACAACATCAGCGTTGACGACAAAAACGTGGTGCGTAACAGCGCGACCCGTGAAGTGGGTGACGCCAAGGCAAGCCTGAACACCATCGGTGTCAACTGGTACGCCAACGAAGCGGTGAAGGTGTCTGCCAACTACCTCAAGGTCAGCACTGACAAGATCCAGAACGCCAATGGCGACGACAGCGGCGACGCCATCGTGGCCCGCGTGCAATACGTGTTCTAGGCAACCTGTAATACCGCTCCAAAGCGCTCTTTCTTCATCCGTCAAAGCGCTCCTCATTTGGTTTGCCCCGCCGTTTGGCGGGGCTTTTTTTTGCGCCGAGTCCTGTAGGCGCGAGCTTGCTCGCGAAGAACCAGAGATCACCGCGTTCTGTCAGAATGGTCGCGTTATCGTTAACGACCATCGCGAGCAAGCTCGCTCCTACACAAAGCCGTGACCGTCGGGGAATGGGATGCCGTTACAACGTTTGAATAACCTGTCCGAGATTGCGCCCGATGAATGGAATGGGTTGGTCCCCGCTGACCAGCCGTTTCTGCGCCATGCGTTCCTCAGTGCCCTGGAAGACAGCGCCAGCATCGGCCCGCACTCTGGCTGGCAGCCGGAGCATTTGCTGCACTATGAAGGTGGCCGGCTGATCGCCGCGTTGCCCAGCTATCGCAAATGGCATTCCTATGGCGAATACGTGTTCGACCACGGCTGGGCTGACGCCTGCGAGCGTGCCGGCATTGATTACTATCCGAAACTGTTGACGGCCGTGCCCTTCAGCCCGGTCAGCGGCCCGCGTCTATTGGCTGCCAGCGCCGAGGACGGTTTCGAACTGCTTAAAAGCCTGCCCGGCTACCTGGAAATCGAAGGCCTTTCCAGCGCCCATATCAACTTTACCGACGCCCTGGCCGACACCGCCCTGGCCCAACAGCCGGGGTGGCTGCAACGTCTGGGCTGCCAGTTTCATTGGCAAAACCGGGGTTACCGTGACTTTCAGGATTTCCTCGACGCGCTGAGTTCGCGCAAGCGAAAACAGATGCGCAAGGAGCGTGAGCAAGTGGCGGGGCAGGGCATCGAGTTCGAGTGGCTGCAAGGCCATGAATTGAGCGAGGCGCAGTGGGATTTTGTCTACGCCTGTTACGCCAACACCTACGCCATACGTCGACAATCGCCGTACCTGACCCGGAATTTTTTCAGCCTGCTGGCCGAGCGCATGCCCGAGGCGATTCGCGTGGTGCTGGCCAAGCAAGGCTCACGGCCGGTGGCCATGGCCTTCAGCCTGATCGGCGGTGACAGTTTTTATGGGCGTTACTGGGGCTGCCTGGCCGAGTTCGACCGGCTGCATTTCGAGACTTGCTTCTACCAAGGCATGGATTACGCGATTGCCCATGGCCTGCAGCGTTTCGACGCCGGCGCCCAGGGCGAGCACAAGTTGATTCGCGGGTTTGAGCCGGTGATCACGCACTCCTGGCATTACCTGCGGCACCCGGGATTGAAGACCGCCGTGGCGGATTTCCTGGAGCGCGAAAGCGTGGGGATCCTGGCATATGCCGAGGAGGCGAGGACAGCCCTGCCTTATCGGCAGGGCTGAACCACTGATCGGTTGACAGGTGCCGAGGGCGGGAGCACTTCGCTATAGTGTATGTACAAAAGTAAATACAGGATGCACCATGCGTTTTGAGTGGGATGAATCCAAAAACCAAATAAACATCCGCAAGCACGGCATAGACTTCAACGACGTATCGGATATTTTTCAACATCCAATATTGTCACAACGTGATACTCGAACGGATTATGACGAAGAACGCTGGGTCAGCATTGGCTGGATAAAATTACTGGTAGGTGTAGTTGTATACACCGAGAGGCGGGGTGACGTAATTCGCATTATTTCCGCCCGAAAAGCAACCAAACAGGAGGCCAAATACTATGTCGAAAGCATCGAAAACTGACTGGGAGCGCCTGGCTAAGATGGACGATCGGGAGATCGATACCAGCGACATCCCCGAGTTGGGAGAAGACTTCTTCCGTCGTGCCGAATTGCGTGTGCCGGTCAAGCAGGCAGTTACTATCCGTCTGGATGCTGACGTTCTTGAGTGGTTCAAGGGGCAAGGGACTGGCTATCAGACGCGCATCAATCAGTTGCTGCGCCAGTATATGCAGGCACATCAAGGCTGATAGAGCACTGGCGAGGTCAGCCCTGCCATATCGGCAGGGCTGAACCCGTCTGGCTCAGGCGGTTTTTTCCGCGCCCAGCCATCGATAGGTTATGCCGCCGATCACCGCACCGAGGATCGGCGCCAGCCAGAACATCCACAACTGCTGCAGCGCCCAACCGCCGACAATCAGCGCCGGGCCGGTACTGCGGGCCGGGTTGACCGAGGTGTTGGTGACCGGGATAGAGATCAGGTGGATCAGCGTCAGCGCCAGGCCAATGGCAATGGGCGCGAAGCCCGTCGGCACACGACGGTCGGTGGCGCCGAGGATGATCAGCACGAACGTCGCCGTCATCACCAGCTCGCACACAAACCCCGCTGCCATCGAATAACCACCAGGCGAATGCTCGCCGTAGCCGTTGCTGGCCAGGCCCGAAGCCAGTTCGAACCCCGGCTTGCCGCTGGCTATGAAGTACAACAATGCAGCGGCAACGACGCCGCCGATTACCTGGGACACGATGTACGCCGGTAACTCCCTGGCCGGAAATCTTCCGCCCACTACCAGCCCCACCGACACTGCAGGGTTCAGGTGACAACCGCTGATGTGCCCGATGGCAAATGCCATGGTCAGCACCGTGAGCCCGAACGCCAGGGCCACACCGAGCACACCGATCCCGACCGGGGACGATGCGGCCAGTACCGCACTGCCGCAGCCACCCAACACCAGCCAAAACGTACCCAGTCCTTCCGTAACGGAACGTTTGAACAGTGACATGAACACATCCTTAATAGATTGCTCTATCTGATTAACGGGTCTGTGATGCATCCCTGCTGCCTTAAATCAGGGCCCTCCTGGGGCCTGATTGGAGTACAGCAGGATTGTGTCGCAAGACCAGCGGGATAGAGAAAACTGTCAGAATTGTTCGGAATTGAGGTCGCGGTTAACCAACGGAATCAGTCTATTCCGACGAAGCCACCGGTCTGGTGTTGCCACAATCGCGCATACAAACCGCCGTGTGCGAGCAATTCGGCATGGCTGCCGGTCTCGGCGATCTGGCCTTTTTCCAGCACCACCAGCCTGTCCATTCTGGCAATGGTGGACAGCCGGTGGGCGATGGCGATCACTGTCTTGCCCTGCATCAGGGTTTCCAGGCTTTCCTGGATCGCCGCTTCGACTTCCGAATCCAGCGCCGAGGTGGCTTCGTCCATGATCAGGATTGGCGCATCCTTGAGCAGCACTCGCGCGATGGCGATGCGCTGACGTTGCCCGCCGGAGAGTTTCACCCCGCGTTCACCGACGTGGGCGTCGAGGCCGGTGCGACCCTCGGCGTCCGACAGCAATGGGATGAACTCGTCGGCGCGGGCCTTGTGCACGGCGGCCCAAAGCTCTTCGTCGGTGGCGTCCGGCTTGCCATACAGCAAGTTGTCGCGGATCGAGCGGTGCAGCAGCGAGGTGTCCTGGGTGATCATGCCGATCTGTTCGCGCAGGGTTTCCTGGGCGACGTCGGCGATGTTCTGGCCGTCGATCAGGATACGGCCGCCTTGCAGGTCGTACAGGCGCAACAGCAGGTTGACCAAGGTGGATTTGCCCGCGCCGGACGGACCGATCAGGCCGATCTTTTCACCCGGTTCAATCGCCAGGTTCAAGCCGCTGATGATCCCGCTCTTCTTGCCGTAGTGGAAATCCACCTGATCGAACCGCACCTCGCCATGGGGCACTTCCAGGCGCGGGGCATTTTCCCGGTCGGTCACTGCCAGCGGCTGGGCGATGGTTTTCAGGCCGTCCTGGACCATGCCGATGTTTTCGAAAATGCCGTTGACCACCCACATGATCCAGCCGGACATGTTGACGATACGAATCACCAGGCCGGTGGCCAGGGCGATGGCGCCCACCGAAATCAGGGATTGGGTCCACAGCCACAGGGCAAGGCCGGTGGTGGTGACAATCAGCAGGCCGTTCATGGTGGTAATCACGATGTCCATGCTGGTCACGACGCGGCTGGCCAACTGGGTTTTCTCGGTCTGCTCGACAATGGCTTCCCTGGCGTAGTTCTGCTCGAAATTGGTATGAGCGAACAGCTTCAAGGTGGTGATGTTGGTGTAGCCGTCGACGATCCGCCCCATCAGTTTTGAACGTGCCTCGGAGGAGATGACCGAGCGCTCCTTGACCCGTGGCACGAAGTACCGCAGGGCCAGGCTGTAGGCGACGATCCAGGTGATCAGCGGGATCATCAGGCGCCAGTCGGCTTCGGCGAACAGCACCAGGGCGCTGATGGCGTAGATCGCCACGTGCCAGATCGCGTCCACGGCGGCCACTGCGGAGTCGCGCAGGGAGTTGCCGGTTTGCATGATGCGCTGGGCAATGCGCCCGGCGAAATCGTTCTGGAAGAAGTTCAGGCTCTGTTTGAGCACATAGCTGTGGTTTTGCCAGCGGATCAGGCTGGTCATGCCGGGGCTGATGGTCTGGTGCACCAGCAGGTCATGCAGGGCGCCGAAAATCGGGCGCAACAGCAGGGCGACCACGGCCATCCAGATCAGCTCGGTGGCGTGGATCTGGAAGAAGTTGGCGGGCGGCGTGCCCTGGGCCAGGTCGATGATGCGGCTCAGGTAGCTGAACAGCGCCACTTCGATCAGCGCGCCGATCAGGCCCACCACCAGCAAGGCGGCAAAGCTTGGCCATACCTGGCGCAGGTAATAGACGTAGAAGGGCAGGACTTTGTCTGGAGGGGCCGCGCTGGGAGGTTCGCGGAAGATGTTGATCAGTTGTTCAAAACGACGATAGAGCATTAGGTCTGACGCCCGCGCGGCGGGCTCTCCTGTTCAAATGCGCGCGACGCCCTGCGGGCCCCGCGCGAAACTCCCTGTAGCCTTCAGTCGATGCGCTTGGCCGACTTGATCAGGACAGGATCGATTGGCACGTTCTGCATGCCCTGTTTGGTGGTGGTCTGCGAGTTGACGATGATGTCGACCACGTCCATGCCCTTGACCACTTTGGCGAACACCGCGTAACCGGCATCACGGCCCGGGTCGAGGAAGGCATTGTCCGCAACGTTGATGAAGAATTGGCTGGTGGCGGAGTTCGGGTCGTTGGTACGCGCCATCGACAGGGTGCCGCGCACGTTATGCAGGCCGTTGCTGGCTTCGTTCTTGATCGGTGCTTCGGTCGGCTTTTGCGACATTTGCTGGGTAAAACCACCGCCCTGCACCATGAAGCCCGGGATTACCCGGTGAAAAATGGTGTTGGTATAGAAGCCCTTGTCGACATAGGCCAGGAAGTTCTTGGTACTGATCGGGGCCTTGACCGGGTCCAGTTCGATCTCGATGTCGCCATTGGTGGTGGTGATCAAGACGTGGGGTGCCTTGGCGGGTTCGGCCGCCATCAGGTTGGCAGCGAACAGTACGGAACCGGCAAAGAAGGCGATTTTTTTCAGCATGGGTCAGTGATCCTGGGTTGTGGTTTCGACTGTCTTGAGAAAATCGAGCAGGGTGTTGTTGAAGCGTTCGGGTTGGTCCAGCGGCGTGGCATGGCGGGAATCCTCGATCACCACCAGCCGCGCATCGGGCAGCAGTTTTACATAGATTTCTTTCTGCGCCACGGGGGTGTAGTCGTGGTCGGCGCTGATGACCAGGGTTGGACAGGATATTTTCGAAAGTTGTTCCTGTACGCCCCAGCCAACAATCGCATCGAAGCTGGCGAGGTAAGCACGTTTGTCGTTTTTTGCCCAGCGTTCGGCCATCTTGCGCCGCAGTTCGGCTTGTTCGGGCTTGGGAAACAGCAGGCTGCCCAGGGCTTTGCCGATGGTGTTCAGGCTGAGGACGCGCGCCAGGCTCCAGCGCTTGGCCCACTGCCAATAGTCGCTGGCGCTGCGAACCTTGACCTGGGGCGCACTGTTGACGATGCACAGGCTCTTGAGCATTTGCGGCTCATCCACTGCCAGTTGAAAGGCGATCATGCCGCCCATGGACAGGCCGACCACGTGGGCCGGCGGCAAATGCAGGTGTTCGATCAAGGCCACCAGGTCGGCGGTGAAGCCGGCGATGCTGTAGCGCTCACGGGGTTTGTCGGAGCGGCCGTGACCGCGCACATCCACCACCACCAGGCGATAGTGTTGGGACAGCACGGGCACTTGCAGTTCCCAGTCCAGGCAACTGGAGCCCAGGCCGTGGATCAGGATCAGCGGCGCGCCGTGGCCATATTCCTCGTAATGCAGGGTGCAACCTTCATGTTCGAAATAGGCCACGTGAACTCCTTGTTCAGGCTTGCTGCGGTGCGGCGAATGGCGCGTCCAGTGGTGCAGTGTCGAAGGTGCGCAGCAACTCGACGAGAATCTGCGTGGCCGGGCCCAGGGGTTTGTCCTTGTTCGAGTAAAGATAGAAGGTCGGGTTGCGGCTGCCACCCCGTTCCAGGGGCAGTAGCTTGAGCAGGCCTTCCTTGAGTTCGCGTTCGATCAGGTGTCGCGGCAGCCAGGCGAAGCCCAGGCCGCTGCTGACGAAGGTGGCGGCGGTGGGCAGGCTGCCGACGGTCCAGCGCTGCTCGGCGCCGAGCCAGCCGACGTCCCGTGGCTGCTGGCGGCCGGAGTCGCGGATCACCACCTGCATGTGGCTTTCCAGATCCTGGAAGCTCAGTTCGCGGTGCAATTGATGCAGCGGATGTTCGGGGTGGGCCACGGCGACAAATTCGACGTCGCTCATTTCCGTACCGAGGTAACCGGGAATGATGAACCCGCTGATGGCGAGGTCGGCCATGCCGTCCATCAACAGCTCTTCGACGCCGGACAACACCTCTTCGCGCAAACGCACCCGGCAGCCACGGCTTTGCGGCATAAAGGCAGTGAGGGCGCGCACCAGGCGGGCGTTGGGGTAAGCGGCATCGACCACCAGCCGCACCTCGGCTTCCCAGCCTTGTTCCATATGGTGGGCCAGGTCTTCCAGTTGGCTGGCGTTTTTCACCAGTTGCCGGGAGCGGCGCAGCAGCACTTCACCGGCTTCGGTGAGCACGGCCTTGCGCCCGTCAATGCGCAGCAGCGGCACGCCGAGCTGATCCTGCATGCGGGCCACGGTGTAGCTCACCGAGGATTGCGAGCGGTGCAGCGCTTCGGCCGCCTGGGCGAAGCCGCCATGGTCGACCACGGCTTGCAAGGTGCGCCATTGATCAAGGGTAACGCGGGGCGCTTTCAAGATGAGCTCCTCTTGTCCTAAGCTGGCGGTCCTTATTGGAGACTGCCGAATGAGAAAATTCTGTTGTGTGCTGCTGGCGTTGCTGCCGTTGAGTGCGTTTGCATTCAGTACCGATGTGACGAAAGACATTCAGGGCGTGAAGATCGATTACAGCGCGTCAGACGTCGACAGCAATATCAGTTCGATCCAACTCACCAACTACGGCCCCAATGACGCGGAGTGCAAGGTACGCTTTACCAATGGTCCGGAAGCCCCGCGTACGCGCAAGGTCACGGTCGCGGCAGGGAAAACCACCAACACCACGGCCAATTTCAGCCGTGCCATCATCAAGATGCGTATCCAGCTGACCTGCGCACCGAAATAAGGCAAAAGCGGAGCTTGCGTACAGCAATACTCCGCTTATAAACAAATTTCTAGATGGGTTATAGCAGTTTTTTACGCTTTTTAATCGAACGGACCCTGTCTAACCTTCACTCCATCGCCTTACAGCATTCACCGATGGAGCTTACATAATCATGGCCCGTGTTCTGATCATCGAAAGCAGTGCCCGTCAGCAGGATTCAATCTCCCGGCAGCTGACCCAACAATTCATCAGCCAATGGAAAGTCGCCCATCCGGCTGATCAGATCACCGTACGAGACCTCGCCATCAACCCGGTTCCGCACCTGGATGCCAATCTGTTGGGCGGCTGGATGAAACCTGCCGAGCAGCGCAGCACGGTTGAACAGGCCTCCCTGGACCGCTCCAACGAACTGACCGATGAGTTGCTGGCCGCCGATGTGTTGGTGATGGCCGCGCCGATGTACAACTTCGCGATTCCCAGCACCCTCAAAGCCTGGCTCGACCATGTGCTGCGTGCCGGTGTGACCTTCAAGTACACCGCCACCGGCCCCCAGGGCCTGCTGACCGACAAGCGTGCCTTTGTGCTGACCGCCCGCGGCGGCATCCACGCCGGTGGCAGCACCGACCACCAGGAACCGTACCTGCGTCAGGTCATGGGCTTTATCGGCATCCATGACGTCACGTTCATTCATGCCGAAGGGGTGAACCTGGGCGGTGATTTCCAGGAGAAGGGTTTGAACCAGGCCAAGGCGTTGTTGGCCCAAGTGGCGTGAGATGTTAATCGTCAGATAATCGCCCGCTGTTTAGATAGCTCCACGCAACCCTTCAAGTACGCGTATCGAACCTCCCTTTGCACTTTTTGCTCCTGAGTGCTCCCGCCCGACTGACGCTTTTAGCGAGGTCGGGTTTTTTTTGCCTTGAGTTTCGTAACGCGCGGAAAACCGCTAATGTCGCGCCCATTCAAAATGAGGCGAGCATGGGCTATCTACTTGTTGTGACGCTGATCCAGGCGTTTTCCTTCAGCTTGATCGGCGAATACCTGGCCGGTCACGTCGACAGTTATTTCGCGGTGCTGGTGCGTGTACTGTTGGCCGGGCTGGTGTTTATCCCGCTGACCCGCTGGCGCACGGTGGAGCCGGCGTTCATGCGCGGCATGCTGTTGATCGGCGCACTGCAGTTCGGCGTGACCTACGTGTGCCTGTACCTGAGCTTTCGCGTACTGACGGTGCCGGAGGTGTTGCTGTTCACCATCCTGACACCGTTGCACGTGACCCTGATCGAAGACGCCCTGAACCGCCGCTTCAACCCGTGGGCGCTGGTGGCCGCACTGGTGGCGGTGGCGGGGGCAGCGGTGATTCGCTTCGACCAGATCACCCCGAACTTCTTCATGGGCTTCCTGCTGCTGCAACTGGCCAACTTCACCTACGCCGCCGGGCAGGTGCTTTACAAGCATCTGGTGGCCCGTCATCCGAGTGACCTGCCGCATTACCGGCGCTTTGGCTACTTCTATCTCGGCGCGTTGGCGGTGGCGTTGCCGGCGTTCCTGATGTTCGGCAAGGCCAACTTCCTGCCGGAAGCGCCGTTGCAATGGGGCGTGCTGGTATTCCTCGGGCTGGTCAGCACGGCACTGGGCATGTACTGGTGGAACAAGGGCGCGTGCATGGTCAACGGTGGCACATTGGCGGTGATGAACAACCTGCATGTGCCGGTGGGGTTGTTGCTGAACTTGCTGATCTGGAATCAGCATGAACCGTTGGGCAGGTTGCTGCTGGGCGGCTTGGTGATTCTCGGGGCGGTGTGGATCAGCCGGCTGGGCCTGCGGTCGTCGGCGCCAATTGCGTCAGCAAAAAATCAATGAATGCGCGGGTCTTTTGCGGCACGCGTCGCGCTGACGAATAAACCGCATTGATGGTGATTGCCGGCGCCTGCCATTCGCAGAGCACCGGCACCAGGCGCCCGGCGCTCAGGGCGTCTTCGACGATAAAGTCCGGCAACAGCGCGATGCCCATCCCGGCCTCTGCCGCCTGGGCCAGCAGGTCGCCGTTGTTGGCGTGCAGAGGGCCGGTAACGTTGACCCGCTGGGTTTCCTGGCCCTTGCTCAGTTGCAGGCTGACGCCGCTTTGCAGATACCCATAATTGAGGCATTGGTGGTGGCGCAGGTCTTGCGGGGTCTGCGGTGTGCCCGCGCGTGCCAGGTAGGCTGGCGCAGCCACCATGATCCGTGGCGCAGGTGCCAACTGGCGGGCGATCATCGTTGAGTCGGGCATGCTGGCGATGCGGATAGTCACGTCGAAACCACCGCGTACCGGGTCGACCTGTTGGTCGCTGAGCACCAGTTGCAGCTCGATATGCGGATGCTGTTCATGGAACAGCGGAATCAATCTTCCCAGGCGATGCAGTCCGAACGACATCGGCGCATTGACCCGCAACACTCCCCGTAACTCCCCGATGCCGTCTCTGGCTCGCTGTTCGGCCTCGTCCAGGGCGGCCAGTACTTCACGCGCAGCTTCAAAATACTCGGCCCCGGCCTCCGTCAAATGCAGGCTGCGGGTGGTGCGCTGAAGCAGTTGCACGCCTATGGATTCTTCCAGCGCCTGAATCTGTTTGCTGACTTTTGAGCGCGGTACGTCCATGGCTCGCGCGGCGGCCGCGAAGCCTTTCTCGCCGACCGTGACGACAAACGCCCGCATGCATTCGATACGGTCCATGATTGTCCCTTTTTTAGAATCAATGATTCTCGATTTTAGGTAATTGTCTCGATTTTATCCATCCCATAAAGTTACTTCCAAGCCGCCAGCCAAGCTTCACAGCGGCGCTGAACGCACCCCTTACCGAATCGAAACCATTAAAAGGAAGTCACCATGTCTATTCGCGAATTGCTCAACCCAACCAACTCCACCCTGATCCTGATCGACCACCAGCCACAGATGGCCTTTGGCGTGCAGTCGATCGATCGCCAGACCCTGAAGAACAACACGGTGGCGCTGGCCAAGGCGGCGAAGATCTTCAACGTGCCGACCATCCTGACCTCGGTTGAGACCAAGAGCTTCAGCGGCTACATCTGGCCGGAACTGCTGGACGTGTTCCCGGACCAGCAGCCAATTGAGCGCACTTCGATGAACTCCTGGGAAGACAAGGCGCTGGTGGCCGCGGTGAAGGCCACCGGGCGCAAGAAGCTGATCATGGCGGCCCTGTGGACCGAGGTGTGCCTGAACTTTCCGGCCCTGGAAGCCCTGGCCGAAGGCTACGAGGTGTACATCGTCACCGACGCCTCCGGCGGCACCAGCAAAGAAGCGCATGACATGTCGGTGCAACGGATGATTCAGGCGGGCGCGGTACCGGTCACCTGGCAGCAAGTGCTGTTGGAATACCAGCGTGACTGGGCTCACAAGGAAACCTACGACGCGGTGATGGGCCTGGTACAGGAGCACAGCGGCGCTTACGGCATGGGCGTGGATTACGCCTACACCATGGTTCACGGCGCGCCGCAGCGTCAGGTCAAGTAAGGTCCAACAAAAAAAATACGGCACAACTCGGGTTGTGCCGTTTTTTGTTGCTACATCACTGCCTTTTCCGCCGGGGGCAGGTGACTGGCCCCCAGCACCGCCGGCAACATCCCCGCCCGCAAGTCACCGCCGCTCGGCTGCTGGTACAGGCTCAAACCAAATTCCGGCAGCACCGCCAGCAGGTAGTCGAAGATATCGCCCTGGATCCGCTCGTAGTCGGCCCATGCGGTGGTGCGTGTGAAGCAGTAGATCTCCAGCGGGATGCCTTGGGCGGTGGTCTGCATCTGCCGCACCATGCAGGTCATGTTCGGCTGGATCTCCGGATGGCTTTTCAGATAGGCCAAGGCATACGCGCGGAAGGTGCCGATATTGGTCATGCGTCGGCGGTTGGCGGACATCGCCGCGACATTGCCCTGGGCTTCGTTCCAGGCCTTGAGCTCGGCCTTCTTGCGGCTCATGTAGTCGGTCAGCAGGTGTACCTGGGTGAGCTTCAGCTCTTCGTCGTCGCGGATGAAACGCACGCCGCTGGCGTCGATATACAGGCTGCGCTTGATCCGCCGGCCACCGGAGGCCTGCATGCCGCGCCAGTTCTTGAACGACTCGGACATCAGGCGCCAGGTGGGAATCGAGACGATGGTCTTGTCGAAGTTCTGCACTTTGACGGTGTGCAGGGTGATGTCGACCACGTCACCGTCGGCGCCGACCTGGGGCATTTCGATCCAGTCGCCGACCCGCAGCATGTCGTTGCTGGTCAGTTGCACACTGGCGACGAACGACAGCAGGGTGTCCTTGTAGACCAACAGAATCACCGCCGACATTGCACCCAGACCGGAAAGCAGCAGCAGTGGCGAGCGGTCGATCAACGTGGCGACGATGATGATTGCGCCAAACACGAACAGCACCATCTTCGCCAACTGCACATAGCCCTTGATCGAGCGGGTGCGGGCGTGTTCGGTGCGGGCGTAGATATCCAGCAGGGCGTTGAGCAGTGCACTGATCGCCAGCACCATGAACAGAATGGTGAACGCCAGGGCGACATTGCCGATGAACAGGGTGGCGGTCTTGCTCAGGTCCGGCACCAGGTACAGGCCGAACTGGATCACCAGTGACGGCGTCATCTGTGCCAGGCGATGGAAGACTTTGTTGTGCCGCAGGTCATTGAGCCAGTGCAGCGCGGGTTGCCGGCCCAGCAGCTTGACGGCGTGCAGGATGAGGTACCGGGCCACTCGTCCGAGCAGCAATGCCACTACCAGCAACACCATCAGCGCGAGGCTGGAATGCAGCAGCGGGTGTTCGTCGAGGGTGCCCCAAAGGTCTTTGACGTTGAGCCAGAGCTGTTTGATATCCATGGGTAAACGCGATTCTTCTGTAAGACGTGACGGGCCGATTAGAGCATTTAAGTACGTCAAAGTTGTGGTTGTGGACAAATCCCCTGACAAAAAAGCGCCTGATTAACCCAGTTCGCGTAAAGAAACTCGGCCTGAGCGCCCGAAACCGTTACCCTATGCAGCTGTTTTTTTGTATTTCTTCGAGGTAGCACCCGTGTTTTCCCAATTCGCCCTGCACGAACGCCTGCTCAAAGCCGTGGCCGAGCTTAAATTTGTCGAGCCAACGCCTGTGCAAGCAGCGGCCATCCCGCTCGCGCTCGAAGGGCGTGACCTGCGGGTGACGGCTCAAACCGGGAGTGGCAAGACCGCCGCTTTCGTCCTGCCGATTCTTAACCGTCTGATCGGCCCGGCGAAAGTCCGTGTCAGCATCAAGACCCTGATCCTGCTGCCGACCCGCGAACTGGCCCAGCAGACCTTGAAGGAAGTGGAGCGCTTCTCGCAGTTCACTTTCATCAAGTCCGGCCTGATCACCGGCGGCGAAGACTTCAAGGTCCAGGCCGCCATGCTGCGCAAGGTGCCGGACATCCTGATCGGCACCCCGGGCCGGATGATCGAACAACTGAACGCCGGCAACCTGGACCTCAAGGAAGTTGAAGTCCTGGTGCTCGACGAAGCCGACCGCATGCTCGACATGGGCTTTGCCGACGACGTGCAGCGCCTGGTGCAAGAGTGCGTCAACCGCCAGCAGACCATGCTGTTCTCGGCCACCACCGGTGGTTCGACCCTGCGCGAGATGGTCGCCAAGGTCCTGAACAACCCTGAGCACCTGCAGGTCAACAACGTCAGCGACCTGAACTCGACCACCCGTCAGCAGATCATCACTGCTGACCACAACGTGCACAAAGAGCAGATCCTCAACTGGTTGCTGGCCAACGAGACCTATCAGAAGGCTATCGTGTTCACCAACACCCGGGCCATGGCCGACCGCATCTACGGTCGCCTGGTGGCTCAGGAGTACAAGGCGTTCGTCCTGCACGGTGAGAAAGACCAGAAGGACCGCAAGCTGGCCATCGACCGCCTCAAGCAAGGCGGCGTGAAGATCCTGGTCGCCACCGACGTTGCCGCCCGCGGCCTGGACGTGGATGGCCTGGACATGGTGATCAACTTTGATATGCCCCGCAGCGGCGACGAATACGTACACCGTATCGGTCGTACCGGGCGTGCCGGCAACGATGGCCTGGCGATCTCGCTGATCTGCCATGGCGACTGGAACCTGATGTCGAGCATCGAGCGCTACTTGAAGCAGTCGTTCGAGCGCCGCACCATCAAGGAAGTCAAAGGCACCTACGGCGGGCCGAAGAAGGTCAAGGCATCGGGCAAGGCCGTTGGCGTGAAGAAGAAAAAGGTCGACGCCAAGGGCGACAAGAAGAAGGCCGGTGCCAAGTCGCCGACCAAGCGCAAGATTGCCAACCGTCCAAAGACCGACAACCTGTCGTTGGTCAGCAAGGACGGCATGGCGCCTCTGAAGCGCCGCAAGCCGGAAGCACCGGCTGCCGAGTAAGGCTTGAGCCATAAAAAAACCGGACAATGTCCGGTTTTTTTTCGCCTCAGTTTTTGGCCTTGGCCGCTGCTTCGTCCATTTCCTTGAGGCGCTGGTCGATCAGTTGGCACTTGTCGGGCAGGTCCGCGCTGGCGGTTTCCAGCTTCATGTTCTGCAGTTCTTCGTTGATCTCCTTGGCCTTCTCCGGGTTCTGTTGGGTGAGCTTGGTCACTTCCTTGGCCAGTTGTTCACGTTTGGCGGTGGCTTCTTCGAGCGTGCAGGCCCAGGCGGGCAGGGCGGCAAGCAGCGTGGCGGCGACGACCATATTCAGCAGGGTTTTCATGATTCGGACCTCCATGGCGGTGATGAACGGTTGAGGGCCGTGAGCACTGAAAAGTTCAGCGAAATCGCATCCGTCCGCTAGGCTGAACGGACGACGGGTCCGGCATGTCACACCTTTGAAGGGCCTATTTCGTGTGCCTTCAGGAGGAATCAGGATGACGACTTACGATTGGGATTTGATCGAACGATTGCTGCATGAGGTACAGAACGGTGGCGCCAACTTCGCCCCGCGCAAATATGCCGAGGAGGAAGCCGCTGAAAGGGCTAATGCTAGAGAGCCCATCGGTAACCTTGATAAGTTCAAAAAGACCGCAGCGGATTACGAGGCGTTGTTGTTCAAGCACGGCTTTATTGAGTCGAGGTCAGAGGAAGAGTGCGGCAATGGGGAGAATTTCAAATTGACCCCGCGCGGCTCACAGCTGCTGAGCCTGATCGACAGCAGCATCCCCGGCAATAATCACCCCCGGCAGGTGCTGGACGAACAGGCGGATGCGCTGGATCCGGCGACGTTTGATGAAGTGGCTTCGAAAGCACAGATTGCCTGATGTCTACGGGGTGCCAGCCTTCAGGCATTTAAGGGCCTTGAAATCGCTGCGCACCTTGTCGATCTTCTGCGTGAGCTTCTGGCGTTGCGGCACTGTGCTTTCCGCCATCAGGTCGACGATCAGGCTGCGGGCGGCGGCTTCGGTCTGGGCGTAGGCCTGGCGATATTCCGGCGTCCACAGGCTTTCGCGGTTCACCAGCAGTTGCTCGATCTTCTGTGGGAAATCGCTGCTGTGGCGGTCTTTGACGGCTGCGATAAATAGTGTTTGCCAGTGGGCGCGGTTGCCAATCCATTGTTGGTTCTGCTCACCCAAGGCGATCGACCAGGCGGTGACGCGATTCTGCTGGCTGGCACTTAACGGCCCGAGCCACGCATCGAGGCGCTTGTTCATGCGCTCGGCGCGTTCCTTGATCTGCTGCTCGAGGGGCGGTTTCAGGTATTCGTCCTGACGCTTGCGCAGGTCCTTGGCGAACGCTTGCTCCATATCCTGTACTTGCTGGTCGTCCAGCCCCTGCAGTAGCTCGACGGCGGACGGCGTGATCGCCCGGGCGCTCTCGGCAATAGCTTGTTTGGCTTCGGCGGTACGGGTTTGCAGGGCGGCGTCGGTCACCTGGTTGGTGTCGACCATCTGTTGCAGGCGATCGAGCCAGTCCAGGTAGCCCGGCAACTGGGTGGTGCAATGCCAGGCCAGGTGTTCCTTGAGTGTGTCGTTGAACCAGCTCTTCTGCCCGGCGTTCATTTCCAGGTAGTCGCTGAGGGTCCAGGGGATGATCACATCCAGATTGCGATAGGCCAGGCCCACCCGATTGCAGCCGGCAAGCACCAGGCTGAGGGTCAGCAACATCACCAGAAATTTTAACCGACGCAGCATGAGCGAGTCCTTGCGCAGACGAGAGTATTGCATCTGAACCCGTCAGGGCAGCGACAGTTCAGCCCATCAATAAAACGCCCGCTCGGCCTTCAGGGTCAACAGCCCGTCGCATTGCGAGTTGTGTCCGGAGTAGGCCGAGCAATCGCCGCCGCTGAGGCTGGAGTCGCTGTAGATCAGGTTCAGGTCGACGCCCATCCATGGCCTGGAAAATTGTACCGACCAGTCGCTGAAGCTGCGGATCGAGCTGCCATCGGCCACCGAGACCGGGGTGCCGAGCTGGTGGGTGGTGTATTTCATGCTGACGCCGATGCCGAACGGCTTGGTGCCGCCGAGGTCGGCGAACAGGGTGCTGTCCTGCCGGTCCGGGTCGTTGCTGAAGGAGGCGCCGAAGCGATTGCCCAGCAAGGTCAGGCCGCCGTAGAACTCCTGGCTGTCGAGGGGGCTCAGCTTGGGATAGCTGTAGTGAATCATCCCCAGTTCATAACCCAGGGTCTGGTCGAAGGGGCGTTTGAAACCCAGGTAAGAGTCGACTTCCAGGTTGCTGGTCGGGGAAATGCCCATGCTCGGTGAGAATTGGCCGAGGTACAGGCCGCTGCCGTGGCTCAGGTCCAGGCCGCCATGGAACGAGTCGCTCCCGGGCGCCGTGGGCTTTACCAGGCCTTGAGCCATGCTTCGGCTGGGTGTCGTGCCCAATTTCAGGTCGAAATCACCCAATTCACGCTGGAAAACCTGCGCTTCGGCGAGGGGGCTGGCCAACAGGGCACCGGCCAGGAATATGCAGGATTTGAGCATGCTTCACTCCATGAAAAGCGAGGAGCAGTAACGGGAAATATCAGGCAAATGCCCGATCTAGACGTGTGCAAGCATACCGGCGATGGTTCGCAGATGAGGCCCGTTCGTCGATTGGCGTAATAAAGGGGTGTATCAGGGGGTAGTGCGGGCTCTAGTCCTAGCGCCTTGAAAGGCAAAGCGCATAGGGACCAGGTGTAATGCGCGAGTCTTACTTTTTACCCAGGGTGATCTGCTTGGACGGGCCGAAAGTCTGGCCGCTTACGCCTTTGGCAATCTGCTGGATTTCGCCGCCCTGCTTGAGGAATGCAGCAATTTGGCTGTTGATCGATTCGCTGGTTTCAACGGCGGGAGCTGGCTTTGCTTTGCTGTTGGATGCTTTTACGCGCATGGCGGCCACTAACCTGTAGAGAATTAACTTGGCCATGCATCGTACATGAAATGCTTGACAATTGCTTGGCAAATATCCCCCTGAAATATACGCAGGGTTTATGATTCGCCTGGATTATTAAGTGAAATACTCACCTAACTTGCTGTTTTAACTCGAATCCCTCGAGGAAATCCGGCCGTGGGTACTGGCCGGATTCAGCCCGATGACCTGACGAGCGGGGCGCTTCTCGGCAAACCCATGATTTTTCAGGCCTGTACGCCGGTACGCGGGACCGCCGTCGTCAACTCGGGTAGAATGCCGCCCACGCAATGAGGGTATTTGAGATGGCTTTAGTCGGGCGCTACAACAGCTTGCAAGTGGTTAAACACACTAACTTTGGTTTGTACCTGGATGGTGATCAAGAGGGCGAAATCCTCTTGCCCAACCGATATATCCCCAAAGATATTCCCAGTGAAGATGAAGACTGGCTCAACGTTTTCATTTATCTGGACAGCGATGACAAACTTATCGCGACCACCGAAAAACCAAAAGTACAGGTGGGTGAATTTGCCAGTCTGAAAGTGGTTGAAGTCAACAGTATCGGTGTATTCCTCGATTGGGGCCTGCCCAAGGATCTGCTGCTGCCTTACTCCGAAGAAAAGCGCCAGCTGACCGCCGGTGAGTATTGCGTGGTACACGTCTACCTCGACAAACACACCAAGCGCATCACCGCCACCGCACGCCTTGACCGCTACCTGGACAAAACCCCGGCCACCTACAAGGTCGGCCAGGAAGTTGACTTGCTGGTGGCTGAAGCCACCGACATGGGCTTCAAGGCCATTATCAACAACAAGCACTGGGGCCTGATCCACAAGAACGAAGTGTTCAAGTTCCTGCGCCCGGGCAAGGAAGAGAAAGGCTTCATCAAGGAAATCCGCGCCGACGGCAATATCAGCCTGAGTCTGCAGCCTGTGGGTGAAGAAGCGGCCTCCAGCCTGAACTCCAAGATCCTCGCCAAGTTGCGCGACAACAACGGCACCTTGCCGGTCAGCGATAAAAGCGACCCGGCACTGATCAGCAGTTTGTTCGGTGTCAGCAAAGGCAACTTCAAGAAGGCCATCGGCGCCCTCTACAAGCAGGGTCAGATTGTGATCCACGCGGATCGCATTGAACTAAGCTGATCGCGGTTTGCTCTTCTGTAGGAGCACGCTTGCTCCTGCAGAAGGCCGCCTCAATGTCCAGAAAAACGCTTTTCGCCTACCTCGGTACGTTGCTTGCCTTTCTGATGCTTGACGGCCTGTGGCTCGGTGTCCTCATGGGCACGACCTACAAAGCGCTGCTCGGCCCGTTGATGCTTGAGCAGCCGCGCCTGTTCCCAGCCGTGGCGTTCTATCTCCTCTATGTATTCGGTTGTGTGGTGCTTGTCGTCCTGCCTGCGTTGGCGAGCGGCGGCTGGCAGCGTGCCGCGCGGCTTGGTGCACTCCTGGGATTGGTAGCCTACGGCACCTATGACCTGAGCAATTGGGCAACCCTGCAGGGCTGGTCGGCCGGTTTGGCCTTCATGGACATCGCCTGGGGCACCTTCCTGACTGCCGTTTGCTGCACCGTGGGCTATCAATGTGCGCGCAGGGTGCACAATTGATTGTGTACAGTATTGCCCTGCACCATCCCTGAGCGAATCACCACCGTTCAATCGTCTCTACGCCTCCTGAAGAGCCAAGCTCCACGGGGGATTGTGCCGAGTTTTATTGCATTGGCACGCATTCTGCTCATCAACTCGTATACAAACCATGCCGCCTCCCGTACGCACTCCCGTCGCGGGTGGCAGGCCGGTATTTACGAGGAGCCCTGCGATGACCGAACAATTGCCCAAAGGCTACAGCCCGCGCCTGTACAACCAGGACCTGGGACCGCTGCCGCAAAAATGGAACTGGTACAACATCTTCGCCTTCTGGATGAGCGACGTGCACAGCGTCGGCGGCTACGTATTCGCCGCCAGCCTGTTCGCCCTGGGGCTGGCCAGTTGGCAGGTATTGATCGCCTTGCTCGCCGGGATTTGCATTGTGCAATTGATCGCCAACCTGGTGGCCAAGCCGAGCCAGCAGGCGGCAGTGCCGTACCCGGTAATCTGCCGGTTGGCCTTTGGGGTATTCGGGGCGAATATCCCGGCGGTGATTCGTGGCTTGATCGCAGTGGCCTGGTACGGGATCCAGACCTACCTGGCGTCCAGTGCATTGATCATCGTGGTGCTGCGCTTTTTCCCACAGATGGCGGTATACGCAGAACCGCACTTTGCCGGCCTGTCGTACCTGGGCTGGTTCGGTTTCCTCAGCCTGTGGACGCTCCAGGCGCTGGTGTTCTGGGCGGGCATGGAGTCCATCCGTCGTTTCATCGACTGGGCGGGGCCTGTGGTCTATGCGGTGATGTTTGCCCTGGCAGGCTGGATCGTCTGGAAGGCTGGCTGGGCCAATATCAGCTTCACCCTGGCGGAAAAATCCCTCTCAGGCTGGCAGGCGTTTGGCCAAATCATCGTGGCAACCGCGTTGGTGGTGTCGTACTTTTCCGGGCCGACCTTGAACTTCGGTGATTTCAGCCGCTACTGCCGCACGATGAAAGACGTGCGTCGCGGAAATTTCTGGGGCTTGCCGGTAAATTTCCTGGCGTTCTCCCTGGTCACCGTGGTGATCGTCTCGGGCACCTTGCCGGTGTTCGGCGAAATGCTCCACGACCCGATTGCCACCGTTTCGCGCATCGACAATGACATGGCTGTGTTGCTGGGGGCGTTCGCCTTTGTCACCGCGACTATCGGCATCAACATCGTGGCCAACTTCGTCTCGCCGGCCTTTGACTTCGCCAACGTGGCACCGAGCAAAATCAGCTGGCGTGCCGGTGGAATGATTGCGGCGGTGGCCTCGATCTTCATCACCCCATGGAACCTGTTCAACAACCCGCTGATGATCCACTACACCCTCGATATCCTCGCCGCGTTTATCGGGCCGTTGTTCGGGATTCTGCTGGTGGATTTCTACCTGATCAAAAAACAGAAGATCGACGTGGATGCGCTGTTCGATGACAGCCCGAGCGGGCGTTACTACTTTGACGGCGGCGTGAACTGGACGGCGGTCAAGGCGCTGGTGCCCGCGACGCTGGTGGGCGTCGCGATTACCTTCACCCCGGTGCTGCAGGGCATGGCCAATTTCGCCTGGTTTACCGGCTGCTTCCTGGGTGGGCTGTTTTTCCTGGTGTTGGCGCGGCGTGAACAGGTTCGCGCGCCTGTGTCGATGGTTGCCGGCTGACCAGCACCGATCCGGCCACCAACAAACCGGCGCCTGCTACCACCAGCGCCGGTTGCAGGCCACCGCTGAGGTGGCTGCTCACCGACGCCAGCAACGGACCGCTCAATTGGCCGATCGCAAAGCTGGCGGTCAGCAACCCGGTGCTGCGCTGGTAGCCGTGGGGGGCGACCTCACGCAAGCGCGCCATCACCAGTTGCATGCACGCCAGGAATGGCCCACCGCACAGCAACACCCCCAGCGCCAGCCCCCAACCGTTGCCCAGCAGGCAGGCAAACACGCCTGCCGCTTGCAGCCAAAGGGTTGTCATCAGCCAGCGACGGGTGGTGTCCGGGTCCTTGCGGCGCAAACTTGCCGCCACCACGCCAATCGCGGCAGCCAGGCCAAAGCAGGGCCAGAACAGGTCTGCTTGCCATGCTCCCTTGAATTGCGCGCTGGCCATCTGTGACAGGAATGTCGCCGGGATGATGTAGCCAAGGCCATACAACACGTAGATCCAGCACAGATGTGTGATGCTGCCGTTGCTGGCCACGTCGGTGTGGCTGGCAGCGGGCGAGCCGGCAGCGGAAGGCTTGGGCAGGAACGGCAGGATTGCCAGCAGCATGACCAGGGCGACCACCCCATACACCAGCCACAAGGTTGCAGAGTCTTGCCCCAACAGGTTGGAGCCCAGCGCCAGCAACCCGGTCAACAGAATCCCCAGCCCCGGCCCCGCAAATACCAGCGCACCCAGGCGTGGGCGCCCGGCCGCAATGGCCAGCGGCTGGCTCAGGCTGGTAATCATCACCAGCGCCCAGGCACTGGCTACACCGGTACCAAAGCGCAACAACAGATGCGGCCAGAACCCGTGGGCCCAGTACGACGCCAGGGTCAGCAGCACACACAGCCACAGCCCGCCGTACAAACGCCCGCGTACATGGTGATGGCTGCGGGCAAAGATCGAATCCACCGCGCCGACGAAATAGCCCAGGTAGTTGGCCGCCGCAATCAGGCCGGCGCCGGTCAGGTCGATCTGCCCTTCACTGAGCAAATGCGGCATTTGCGGGGTGAGCGCGAATCGACCTATGCCCATGGCCATCATCAGGGCGATAAAGCTGGCGAGTAAGCGGATCAGCGGTGACATGGTGGGTTTTCCTGGGAGCAGCGAGTGACCATCAGGCTAAAGCGGATTGACTTTCTTTAAAAATGAATAATAGTGAGTAACTTGTTCAGTTTTGGAGAATGGTGATGGAGTTCAGTCAATTGCGGATTTTCCAGGCCGTGGCCGAGGAAGGCTCCATCACCCGTGCCGCTGAGCGCTTGCACCGGGTGCCGTCCAACCTGTCGACCCGGCTTAAACAGATGGAAGAACAACTGGGCGTCGAACTGTTCGTGCGCGAGCGCCAGCGCTTGCAGCTTTCTCCTGCAGGCAAAGTGCTGCTGGACTACAGTGCGCGCCTGCTGGCCCTGCATGACGAAGCCCATGGCGCGGTGCAAGGCGGGCAACCGGCTGGAGACTTTGTGCTCGGCAGCATGTACAGCACGGCGGCGATTCATTTGCCCAAGCTGCTGGCGCGTTACCACAAGGCGTATCCGATGGTGAACCTGCAGGTGCAGTCAGCTCCCAGCGGTGAACTGCTGGAAGGCTTGATCACCGGGCGCCTGGACGCCGCATTGGTGGATGGGCCGTTGACCCTGGCCACCCTCGACGGCGTGCCGCTGTGCGAAGAGCGCCTGCTGCTGATCTGCGAGGCGGATCACCCTCCGGTGCGTGGGCCGCAGGATGTTGCCGGCCGTTCGGTGTTCACTTTCCGACGCAGTTGTTCTTATCGGGCGCGCCTGGAAGCCTGGTTCTCCCACGATCGCGTGGCCATGGGCCGGGCCATCGAGATCGAGTCCTACCAGGGCATGCTGGCCTGTGTAATCGCCGGTTCCGGCGTGGCGTTGATGTCGGAATCGATGCTCGACAGCCTGCCGGGCAAGGACAGCGTGTCCATTCATCCGCTGGCCGAGCCTTTTGCCAGCGCCACCACCTGGTTGATGTGGCGCAAGGGCATGCTCGGCGCTAACCTCAATGCGTGGATTGACCTGCAGCAGGAGGGCAAGGTGCTACCGGAAACCGAAACCCGAGCGATTGCTTGAACGATCCGTCAGGATTTTGATCAATTCAGTAATAGTTCGTTGTGGTTTCGTTCAAGCAATACGTAAGACTTAAGACTACTATCTGTAGGAAGCGGCCACAGAATTCCAGCCGCTCGGCATTACCCCAAGGGGGCACCATGAAAGAGAAACTGCAAAACTGGCTGCACGACCTCGGCGTCGCACTCGGCTTGATCGAGCCACCGCTGCAACCGGTGCCAATCCGCACCGATGACGAGCAGCGTCGCCCGCGTCGCAGGTAAGTCCTGGAAAGCGCTCAAGCATGTTTGTTTGGGCGCGGCCAGGAGGTTTGCCTATGTATTGGAGTCATGATTGATCATGACCCGTTGCTGTGTACTTCAATTCTTCGTCTGGCTTTGGCCGGACGTTTTCATTTCCGGGGTTTGGTGATTTTCTCAAGACGCCTGCTTTCGGAATAATCCTTCAAATATTTAATTTAACAACGCCACGGTAATACCGATTGGTAGTCCGGACGTGTGCGCGTCAGTCGCGTTTTGGCAATAAGTATCGGAATTGGACTACCTGTTTGTCAGAGTCGACGGGCTTATTTGATTATTAGGATAGGCGTAGGTTGAGTTTCATTACGAAAAGATTTGTATCGTTTGTAGTTCTTACAAGCTTCCGACTTCATTGAGTTCTGCTCTCCGGAGTATGAGCCAGTCAGAACTGTTGGAGACAAAACCATGATGTTCTCTTCCGTTCCGCCAGTCGCCGCGTCACTTATTGCAACCACCGAAAACATCTTGCATATCGCCCCTGCATCGCGTGGCTGGAAAGCTGATGCACCCGGCAACGTGGTGTTTTTCCCGCCGACGTTAACCAAGCAGGCTCTGCTTATACAGATTGCACTGCTGCGCCCATCAACGCTCGTTGTCGCAGACCAGGTTATTGATGCCGACGTCATCAACCAATGGCGTATATCCCACCCATTTGGCGAACTCTATTTGGTCCGCAGAGGTACAAGCCTGGATAAGATCCGATTGGATCTGTGCGAGCGCAACAATGTTCGAGTGATTAACACGCCAGGGGTCAATGCGCCGCATGTTGCTGCCTATATTGCGCACTGGCTGACGCTGGCAGATGGCTCCTTGCCCCCTGACATCTGTGTACTGGGATACGGCAATGTAGGGAAAGAGCTTGTTAAGTTGTTGCTTGCTCGAGATCCGGATGTTCGGATTAAGGTGTTGGATCGACGCGATCGAGTGCCGGACAGTTTCGCGAAAGCCTCTTCCGATTGTAGGGTTTCATTGGTTGACGACTGGCTTGAGGCGCTCGAGGGGGCCAATGCAGTCGCCCTATGCTTATCCCTGAATGATGAATCCATTTATCGCATTGATCGGACCCTCATTCAGTGCCTGCACAGAAAGGCTCGCCTTGTCTGTGTCGCCAAGCCGGATGTCTTTAGCGACGATGCGTTGCAGACCCTGGCAATCTCCGAAGACATCCAGCTCATATTGGACTACGGCCCCAGGACACTGGATGCGTTTCGGGTGCGCACACAAGCGCTCGGCTGCAGTGTCTCCACATGGTACAAGCCGGCGACGCTGACCACACAGGCGGCCACCACCGAAGCCTGCCATTGCGACCTCGACTATGCGGTCTCGGTGCAACTGAGCTTGATGGCCTTGCGCGGCCTTGTCCGGCGCAAGCTTGCACACTCATTGGCGATCCCCTCTCGGCAAGCCGATGCCGGTGCGCCGCGTGTGTCGATCATCGGCAGAGGTATCAACGGGCTGCTCCAAGCCGTGATGTTCCGCCTGGCAAATTATCAGGTCACGGTTTACGGAGGAAATCAGCAGCGCGATGGTGCCAGTCACAAGCAGGTGAACATGCGTCATCTGTCAGCAACGGAGACGACTGCAAAACCGCTGCCTAACGATTACCTGACTCCCGCAAATCAGTACCTGGCCATTGAGTGCAATCGCGCAGGCATCGAGCTGTTTGAAAAATTCCTGGCCGACAACCCATCGCTGGCACGATTTGCACGATCGCGAATTGTACGAGCCTATGTGGACGACTCCAGTGGCACGGAGGCCGCGATCCGCGAGCAATGGGATATTGAAAACAGGCCTTGGCCGAGTGGCAAGCCGGGGCGAGAGCTTGCAGAGATCAGTCAGCTGCAATTCCAGGCAATGTATGGAGTTCCCGAGGTCGGGCGGGCGATTGAGGTGTCGGGCTACGATCTGGAATTTATCCATTTAATGGATGAGATGGTGACGCTTTTGCAGCGCTCAGGGGTTGAGTTCCTGCCACGGCACCTGAGTCCGGTCCAAATTGCCGATCTGAGTAGAGAGCACTTTGTCGTCACGGCCATGGGGGTGGACGAGCCAGAGGTCATCCCGGTCATTGGCTGGTTTTTCAAGCTGCGCGCCGTTGATGATGAAGGTGTCGACATGCGCGGACTCAAGCTGCAGTACGACCTGCCAATCGGCGTCATGAATTGCCGCCTGGACGGGAACTGCATCCTTGTCTCCGCCGGGCAGGTGCCGCCCGATTCGACGCCGCAGTACAAGGAGCAGATACGGGCGGCGTGCCTGGCTGCCGTTTCTCGACACTTTCCAAAGTCCTGCAGCCGCGCAATCGAACGTGGCGACTTGCAACAAATCGAATGTGCCAGGCCCGGCACCGCAGATGGACTTTCAATCGTGCATTGGTCCGCCTACAACCGCATTGTCGCGGGGGCAACTTATGCCGGGGGCACCACGCAGGGATTGGTATGGGCGTCTTTGGTCCAGGAAGTCATCCAGGCCAGAGCGCCGGCGGTTTCGGCAATGTGGGAATAAAAAAAACGGGTGCGACATCCGACGTCGCACCCGCTGAAGAAAGCTTCTTTCAACTGTTTTTTCAGATCGCCCGAGCCGCAACAGCCTCCGGACGACGGGACAGCAAACTCACCAGCACAAAACTCACCAGGCCCACGCCCAGGCTGTAGTAGATCGGTGTATTGGCGTCCAAACCATCCTTGATCATGAACATCAACGCGGTCACAAAACCCAGGGTCATGGAGGTGATCGCCCCGGAAGTCGTCGCACGCTTCCAGAAAATCGCCCCGATCAGCGGGATCAACATGCCGCCCACCAACAGGTTGTACGCCAGGGTCAGTGCGCTGATCACATCACTCACCACCAGCGCGATACCCAACACAGCGATACCGGTCAGCAAGGTAAACAGACGGTTGATCTTCAAGCTCGACTGCTTGCCACCACGCAGGCGCGGCAGCAGGTCTTCGGTCAATACGGTGGAAGCGGCGAGCAAGCCGGCGCTGGCGGTGGACATCATCGCGGCCAGTGCAGCGGCGATCACCAGGCCGCGGATACCGTCGGGCAGCGAGACTTTGACGATGGCGGCGAACGCATTGTTGACGTTGTCCAGGTCCGGGATCAGTACGTGGGCGGCCATGCCGATGAGCGCACAGGCCAGGCCGTAGAGAATGCAGTAGAAACCGGCGAAGGTGCCTGCGTACTGGGCGACCTTTTCGTCACGGGCGGTGAACACCCGTTGCCAGATGTCCTGGCCGATCAGGATGCCGAAGAAGTAGATCATGAAGTAGGTGATGATGGTGTCCCAGCCGATTTCAGTGAAGCTGAAATTCGACGCGGGCAGCTTGGCCACCAATTCATCCCAACCGCCGACGCGGTACAGGCAGATTGGTAGCAGGATAAACATCAGGCCGACCGTCTTGATCACGAACTGCACGATGTCGGTCAGGGTCAGCGACCACATGCCGCCAATGGTCGAGTACACCACCACCACGCCACCGCCTACCAATACCGACATCCAGAAGGGCAGGTCGAACAACACTTGCAGCACGGTGCCGATGGCCAGGATCGAGGTCACGCCGATCATCAGCGCGTAGGCCAGCATGATCACCGCACTGGCCTGGCGGGCCATGGGGTTGTAGCGTTTCTCCAGGACCTGGGTCACGGTGAAGATTTTCAGCTTCAGCAGCGGCTTGGCCAGGAACAGGTTCAGCGCAATGATCCCCGCGCCCAGCGCGGCGCACAGCCAGAAACCGGAAATACCATGTACATAGCCCAGGCGCACGGTGCCGACGGTGGACGCACCGCCCAGCACCGTGGCAGCCATGGTGCCCATGTACAGCGTCGGGCCGAGGTTGCGGCCGGCCACCAGGTAGTCTTCATGGGTCTTGGCGCGGCGCATGCCGTAGTAGCCGAGCACCAGCATGCCGGCGGCGTAGATGAGGACGACGAATAGATCTAAGGCCATGACGGCGAGTCTCCGATTATCTTTTTTATGTGGGGCTAAAGGGGGCTGTGTGGCGAGGGAGCGTGCTCCCGCTGGGCTGCATTGCAGCCCCAATCCATTCCACGCAATTCATCAGGCAGCCTCGCGACTGCTGCGCAGTCGAACGGGAGCAGGCTCCCTCGCCACAGTCGGTCCGTAGACGGCAGCCGGTTCAGGGAACACGCGAAGCAGTGTCAGGTACACCAGCGAGGCCAGGCCCAGGGTCACCGGCAAGCTGATGTCGATGCCGTCGGCGAGGTTGCCCAGCGGCCCGACAAACTGCCCCGGCAGGTTGACGAAGCACAGGCCCACCAGCGCACTCGGGATCCAGGCCCCCAGGCCGCGCCAGTTCCAGCCATGGCTGAACCAGTAGCGCCCGCCGGTTTCGCCGCGAGTGAACACTTGCAGGTCATCCGGGCAGTAGTAACCCCGGCGCACGATCAGGCCGATGATCATCATCACCATCCACGGCGTGGTGCAGGTGATGATCAGCACGGCGAAGGTCGACACGCTCTGCACCAGGTTGGCGGCGAAACGTCCGATAAAGATGAAGGCAATCGACATCACCCCGATCAGCAGCGTCGCCTTGACCCGGGACAGCAGGCGCGGGAACACGCTGGACATGTCCAGGCCGGTGCCATACAGCGAGGTGGTGCCGGTGGACATGCCGCCGATCACCGCGATCAGGCACACTGGCAGGAAGAACCAGCTCGGTGCCACCGCCAGCAGGCCGCCGACGTAGTTGTTGGCCGCGATATAGTCCGGTGCCTTGACCGCCACAATGGTCGCGGTGGCCAGGCCGAACAGGAACGGGATCAACGTCGCGATCTGCGCGAACACCACCGCCAGCATGATCCGCACCTTCGAGGTTTCCCGCGGGATGTAGCGCGACCAGTCACCGAGGAACGCGCCGAAGGAAATCGGGTTGCTCATGGCCACCAGTGCTGCACCGATAAACGCCGCCCAGAAGCCGGTCTGGCCGAGGGCAACGGTGCCGGCGAAGTGGCTGTCGAAGGCCGGCGCGAAGGCGAAGATCCCCAGCAGGAACAGCAGGCTCGCCGCCCACACTGCGATGCGGTTGACCCACAGCATGAAGCGAAAGCCGTAGATGCACACCGTCAGCACGAGAATGGCGAAGACGCCGTAGGCCAGGCCCAGGGTCAGGTCGGTTTCCGGCAAGCCCACCAGACGTTTCGCACCGCCCACCAGCGCATCGCCTGAACTCCACACCGACAGTGAGAAGAACGCAATAGCGGTCAGCAGCGACAGGAACGAGCCGACAATCCGCCCGTGCACACCAAAGTGCGCACCGGAAGACACGGCGTTGTTGGTGCCATTGATCGGACCGAACAGACCCATGGGGGCGAGGATCACCGCACCCACCAGCACGCCCAGCACAATCGCCCAGACGCCGGCCTGGAACGACAAGCCAAACAGCACCGGAAAGCTCCCCAGCACGGCGGTGGCGAAGGTGTTGGCACCGCCGAAAATCAGGCGAAACAAATCCTTCGGCCCGGCGGTACGTTCGTGGTCCGGGATCTGTTCGACGCCGTTGGTTTCTATGTTGCGAATACTGTTTTCGTTGTTTTTATTATTCATGATCTGCTCCGATCACATTGGCTAATGGGGCGGCAGCCCTTCCGGCATAGCGGACAAATGTTCGTGACAGGCCAGCCACAGGCCTTCTTTTTGTTGTGTGCGAACCCCTTGCCGCTTGAAGACAATGGTCTCGCGTTCCTGGCTAAAGAATTGCTCCCCGTTCATGCGCAGCTCGGTGGCCACGTCATGCACAAATACCGCGACGTCACCGTGCAGGCTGACGAAAGCGTTGCTTGAGGTGCAGGAAAGCACCTCAAATCCCTCGTCCCGGCGCCAGCTGTCCCACAACACCTGGTAGGCATCGCGACTCAGCAGCGGCTGGGGGAGGGTGTAGAACACGAAGCTGGCGTCGGCACTGAACGCACCGAAGTAGGCGTCGCGATCATTGCGGGCGAAGGCCGACACCAGGTCGGCCGCGGCTTTTAATACCTCGGCCTGGGCGCTCATCAGCGGTGCGCCACGCCCGGCAATACGCAGAGCATTTCGTACAGCAGGTTGGCGCCCAGCAGCGAGGTGTTGCCGGTGGTGTCGTACGGCGGCGAAACTTCTACCAGGTCGCAACCAATCAGATCCAGGCCTTGGCAGCCGCGGATGATTTCAATCGCCTGGATCGTGGTCAAGCCACCGATTTCCGGGGTGCCGGTGCCGGGCGCCCAGGCTGGGTCGATGCCGTCGATATCGAAGCTCAGGTACACCGGGCCACCGCCGACTTTCTCGCGCACTTCAGCCATCAGGGGCGCCAGCGAGTGATGCCAGCATTCTTCGGCCTGGACCACGCGGAAGCCCTGTTTGCGGCTCCAGTTGAAGTCTTCGGCGGTGTAGCCCTGGGCGCGCAGGCCGATTTGCACCACGCGGTCGCAATCCAGCAAGCCTTCTTCCACCGCGCGCCGGAAGGTGGTGCCGTGGGCGATTTTCTCGCCGAACATGTGGTCGTTGACGTCGGCGTGGGCATCGATGTGCACCAGCCCGACCTTGCCGTGTTTCTTGTGGATCGCCCGCAGGATCGGCAGAGTGATGGTGTGGTCACCGCCCAGGGTCATCGGGATCACGTTGTGTTCGAGGATCTCGTCGTAGGCTTCTTCGATGATGCGCACGGCGTCCAGCAGGTTGAAGGTGTTGATCGCCACGTCGCCGATGTCGGCAACCGACAGCGAGTCAAACGGCGCGGCGCCGGTGGCCATGTTGTAAGGGCGGATCATCACCGATTCGGCGCGAATTTCCCGCGGCCCGAAACGGGTGCCGGCACGCAGGGAGGTGCCGATGTCCAGGGGCACGCCGACGAAGGCGGCATCCAGGCCCTGGGCCGATTGCAGATGGGGAAGACGCATCATGGTGGCGATGCCGGCGAAGCGCGGCATTTCGTTGCCGCCCAGTGGTTGGTGGAAAATCTTGTCCACGGGATTGCCTCATCGTTTTGTTTATTAGAAGCCGATTCTGCGAAATGCATGGGAAGGGAAGAATCGGCAGGGGCAAATACTTAGTTCAGATTTTTCTAAACTAATGCCTGAGGTAAACTCGGTTCAAATGTGGGAGCGGGCTTGCTCGCGAATACGGTGTGTCAGTCACGGAGGGTTCGATTGATCCACCGCATTCGCGAGCAAGCCCGCTCCCACAGGTTTTATGTTTGCCTCTGGAGAGCCCATGGCCAACGCCTTGCCCGACCTGAAACTCCTGCGCATCTTCGTCAGCGTCGTGCGGCACCAGGGTTTCGCCAATGCCCAGCACGAACTCAACCTGTCGACCTCGGCCATCAGCACTTACATGAGCCAGCTGGAAGCCGCGTTGGGCCTGGTGCTGTGCCATCGCGGGCGGGGCGGGTTCAGCCTCACCAGCAAGGGCGAGTTGTTCCATCAGGAAACCCTGCGCCTGCTGGGCGAGCTGGAAGGCTTCGAGCAATACGCCGCCGCGCTCAAAGGCGAACTGCGCGGCACCCTGAAACTCGGCGTACTCGACTCCACCGTCAGCGACAAGGCCTTGCCGTTTGCCGAAGTGATCGGCGCCTACAGTCAGGAACACCCGGCGGTGCATTTGCACCTGTCGGTGATGAGTCCTTACGAGTTGCAACTCGGCGTCCAGGATAATCGCCTGGACCTGGCCATCGGTGCGTTTTCCAACCGGATGAGCGGGCTGATCTATATGCCGCTGTACCGCGAACAGCACTGGCTGTATTGCAGCACCCGTCACCCATTGTTCAACGAGCGGCGCATTCCCGAACAAGTCATCACCCAGCAACGCATGGTCGGTCGTGGTTACTGGAGCCAGGCCGAACTGGCGCGTCACGGCTTCAAGCACAGCGCCGCCACGGTGGAAAGTATGGAGGCGCAATTGATCCTGGTGCTGTCCGGCGCCTACATCGGCTACCTCCCGGAGCACTACGCCCAGGCCTGGGCCGACAAAGGGGATTTGCGGGTACTGCTGCCGGCAACCTTTGGTTACCAGGCGCCGTTCTCGATGATCATGCGCCGGGGCCGCAGCCGCGAACCCCTGATCCAGACCTTCCGCGATTTACTCAAAGCCCAGCTCAACCAGGCCTGAAAACCCATGTCCAGACCCCAATGCTCCCGCTGCCTGCGGCCCACCACTCACTGCCTGTGCGCGCTGATTCCCCGGCTGGATAGCCGAACCCGGGTGTTGCTGTTGCAGCATCCGAGTGAGGTCAATCACGCCTTGAATACCGCGCGGTTGGCGGCGCTGGGCTTGGTGAATGCGCAGTTGGTGGTGGGGGAGGTGTTTGAGGATTTGCAGGCGTTGTTGAATCCGCCGGGTTATCAGGCGCGTCTGTTGTTTCCGGACGAAAATGCCCAACCCTTGCAGGCCTATACGCCATCCGACGAACCGTTGCTGTTGGTGGTGCCGGACGGTACCTGGCGCAAGGCGCGCAAGTTGCTGCACCTCAATCCTTTATTGGCGGCGCTGCCTCGGGTGACGCTGGCGGAAGGCGCCGTGTCCCGTTATCGGCTGCGCAAGGCACCGGGGCCCGGGGCGTTGTCGACGGTGGAGGCCATCGTGCAGGCGTTGCAGGTGCTTGAAGCGCCCACCTCATTTGAGCCGCTGCTGAAACCGTTCGAGGCATTGATCGAAGGACAGATTGCCGCGATGGGCGATGAAGTGTTCCAGAGAAACCACGGCCCCGCCTGAGTTATTCCATTAAGCGATAAGCACCACACTTTGCGTGATATGGCCCGCCAGCCTTTCCCGGTATGATAGTCGCCCCCGCAGTCTGGATTGCGAATACGCCATGACCTTGCAGTACCCCACCATCGCCGATTGCGTCGGCAACACCCCGCTGGTCCGCTTGCAGCGCCTGCCGGGCAACACCAGCAATACCTTGTTGCTCAAGCTCGAAGGGAACAACCCGGCCGGCTCGGTCAAGGACCGCCCGGCGTTGTCGATGATCACCCGCGCCGAGTTGCGTGGGCAGATCAAGCCCGGCGACACCCTGATCGAAGCCACCTCCGGTAACACCGGGATTGCCCTGGCCATGGCCGCGGCGATCAAGGGCTACAAGATGGTCCTGATCATGCCCGACAACGGCAGCGCCGAGCGCAAGGCGGCGATGACCGCCTACGGCGCCGAGTTGATCCTGGTCACCCAGGAAGAAGGCATGGAAGGTGCCCGCGACCTCGCCGAGCGTATGGCTGCCGAAGGCCGTGGCCTGGTGCTGGACCAGTTCGCCAACGGCGACAACCCCGAGGCGCACTACACCACCACTGGCCCGGAAATCTGGCGCCAGACCCAGGGCACCATCACTCACTTCGTGAGTTCGATGGGCACCACCGGCACCATCATGGGCAATTCGCGCTACCTCAAGGAGCAGAATCCCGAGATCCAGATCGTCGGCCTGCAACCGATGGAAGGCGCAGCGATCCCGGGGATCCGTCGTTGGCCCGAAGAGTACTTGCCGAAGATCTACAACGCGGCTCGCGTCGATCGCATCATCGACATGGCCCAGCGTGAAGCCGAAGACACCACCCGCCGCCTGGCCCGTGAAGAAGGCATCTTCTGCGGCGTGTCGTCCGGTGGCGCCGTGGCCGGGATGTTGCGCTTGTCCCAGGAGTTGGAAAACGCGGTGATCGTCGCGATCATCTGTGACCGTGGCGACCGTTACCTGTCGACCGGCATTTTCGACGCGCCCAACTGATGGCCAAGCACGAGAGAGGCCTGCGCTTCCAACCGACGGGCGGCAGCCGGGCCCCACAGATTCCCGTAGGCAAGAAGCAGCGCCTGACCATCGAGCGCCTGGCCAACGACGGCCGTGGCATTGTGTTCTTTGAAGGCCGCACCTGGTTTGTCGTGGGTGCGCTGGCCGGTGAAGAGGTGGAAGCGCGGGTGTTGGGCGCCCACGGCAAAGTGGTCGAGGCGCGCACCGAGCGCGTATTTACCGCCAGCGAACTGCGCCGTCCGGCACCCTGTGTGCACGCCGGCCGCTGTGGCGGTTGCAGCCTGCAACACTTGCCCCATGACGAACAACTCGCCCTGAAACAGCGCATGCTCGCCGAGCAATTATCCCGTGTGGCAGGTGTCGAACCCCAGGAGTGGGCCGCGCCTTTGAGCGGGCCGGAATTCGGCTATCGTCGCCGCGCCCGCGTGGCCGTGCGCTGGGATGCCAAGGCGAAGAAACTCGAGGTCGGCTTTCGTGCCGTGGCCAGCCAGGACATCGTCGCCATCGACGATTGCCCGGTGCTGGTACAGGCCTTGCAACCGATCATGCAGCGTTTGCCCAACATGCTGCGGCGCTTGAGCAAGCCTCAGGCATTGGGGCATGTGGAATTATTCAGTGGTTCGTCGATTGCCGTGTTGTTGCGACACATGGCGCCCTTGTCCGAAGCGGACCTGACGATCCTGCAGGAATTTTGCACGTTCCATGAAGCCCAACTGTGGCTGCATGGCGAGGGCCAGCCGCAACCGGTCGAACCAGACCAGGCCTTGGGCTATCGTCTGGAACCGTGGGATCTGCAGTTGGCGTACCGCCCGGGAGACTTTGTGCAGGTCAACGCCGGGGTCAACCAGGCGATGGTCGCCCAGGCGCTGGATTGGCTGGCGCCGAAGCCCGACGAGCGGGTGCTGGATTTGTTTTGTGGCTTGGGCAACTTCGCCTTGCCGCTGGCCCGCCAAGTGCGGGAAGTGGTGGCGGTGGAAGGCGTGCAGGCCATGGTGGACCGGGCGGCACAGAATGCCGTCAGCAATAATTTGCATAATGTTCAGTTTTTTCAGGCCGATTTGTCCCAGCCTTTGACCGACGCGGAATGGGCCAAACAGGGCTTTTCTGCGGTACTCTTGGACCCACCCCGCGATGGTGCCCTGGAGGTTGTGCGCAAGCTCGCTACCCTGGGGGCTGATCGCCTGGTGTATGTGTCCTGCAATCCGGCAACGCTGGCGCGGGACACGGTCGAGTTGGTCAAGCAAGGCTACCGGCTAAAACGTGCCGGGATCCTCGACATGTTTCCCCAGACGGCCCATGTCGAGGCCATGGCGTTATTTGAAGCGGGCTAGGATGCCCGTTTAATCCGACTGGCCTGCATCTCCTGGGCCTGTGACCTGCCAGGGAGCGTGCACAAGCTTTTTTTGTAAAGCAGGTCAGCGATGATTTTGACGCACTAAAAGGTGCGTCGTAGGGAAGGTAAGCAAGATGGTACAGGTGAGAGCACACCAGCCGATCAACACCGACGGCAGTATCAATCTCGAGGCATGGCTGGATCATGCCATCAGTGTCGACCCGGCACTGGACCGTGAAGCCTTGAAAGCAGCCTGCGAGTTCGCTCGTGAGTCTGAACAGCAAGACAATGCGGCGAAGAACCTGTGGGCCGAAGGCACTTCAAGCTTTCGCACCGGGTTGGAAATCGCCGAGATCCTCGCCGATCTCAAGCTCGATCAGGATTCGCTGATCGCGGCGGTGCTGTATCGCGGCGTGCGCGAAGGGCACATTCAGCTGCCCATCATCAGCCAGCGTTTCGGCACCGTGGTGGCCAAGCTGATCGACGGCGTGCTGCGCATGGCGGCGATCAGTGCCAGCCTCAGCCCGCGCCAGTCGATGGTGCTGGGCACCCAGGGCCAGGTGGAAAACCTGCGCAAGATGCTGGTGGCGATGGTCGACGACGTGCGCGTCGCCTTGATCAAGCTGGCCGAGCGTACCTGCGCGATTCGGGCGGTGAAAACCGCCGACGACGAAAAGCGCAACCGCGTTGCCCGCGAGGTGTTCGACATCTACGCGCCGCTGGCCCACCGCCTGGGCATCGGCCATATCAAGTGGGAACTGGAGGACTTGTCCTTCCGTTACCTCGAACCCGATCAATACAAACAGATTGCCACGCTGCTCCATGAGCGGCGGCTGGACCGTGAGCGGTTCATCGCCGATGTGATGAGCCAGTTACGCACGGAATTGCAGGCCACCGGGGTTGAAGCCGACATCAGCGGCCGGGCCAAACACATCTATTCCATCTGGCGCAAAATGCAGCGCAAGGGCCTGGCCTTCAGCCAGATCTACGACGTGCGCGCCGTGCGTGTGCTGGTGCCGGAAATGCGCGACTGCTACACCGCGCTGGGTATCGTGCACACGCTGTGGCGGCACATCCCCAAGGAATTCGACGACTACATCGCCAACCCCAAGGAAAACGGTTACCGCTCATTGCACACGGCAGTGATCGGCCCCGAGGGCAAGGTGCTGGAAGTACAGATCCGCACCCACGCGATGCACGAAGAGGCGGAGCTGGGCGTATGCGCTCACTGGCGCTACAAGGGCACCGACGTCAAGGCCGGGTCGAACCAGTACGAAGAGAAAATCTCCTGGTTGCGCCAGGTGCTGGAGTGGCACGAAGAGCTGGGCGACATCGGCGGTTTGGCCGACCAGCTGCGGGTAGATATCGAACCTGACCGGGTCTACATCTTCACCCCCGACGGCCACGCGATCGACCTGCCCAAGGGCGCCACACCGCTGGATTTTGCGTACCGGGTGCACACCGAGATCGGCCACAACTGCCGTGGCGCCAAGATCAACGGGCGCATCGTGCCGCTCAACTACAGCCTGCAGACCGGTGAACAGGTCGAGATCATTACCAGCAAGCACGGTACGCCGAGCCGCGACTGGCTGAACCCGAACCTGGGCTACATCACCACGTCCAGGGCGCGGGCGAAGATCGTCCACTGGTTCAAATTGCAGGCGCGCGACCAGAACGTCGCCGCCGGCAAGACCTTGCTCGAGCGCGAATTGGCACGCCTGGGCCTGCCGCAGGTGGACTTCGACAAGCTGGCCGAAAAGGCCAACATGAAGATCGCCGAAGACATGTTCGCCGCCCTCGGTGCCGGCGATCTGCGCCTGGCGCAGTTGGTCAACCTGGCCCAGCAACTGGTTGAGCCGGAGCGGGGCAGCGAGCAGTTGGAACTGATTCCACGCAAGGCCACCGGCTACAAGCCGGGCAAGCGCGGCGATATCCAGATCCAGGGCGTCGGCAACCTGATGACGCAAATGGCCGGCTGCTGCCAGCCATTGCCGGGCGACGCCATCGTCGGTTACATCACTCAGGGCCGCGGGGTGAGCATTCACCGCCAGGACTGTGCCTCGGTGTTGCAACTGGGCGGGCGCGAGCCGGAGCGGATCATCCAGGTCAGTTGGGGCCCGGTGCCGGTGTTGACCTATCCGGTGGACATCATCATTCGTGCCTACGACCGTTCCGGGCTGCTGCGTGATGTGTCGCAGGTGCTGCTCAATGAGCGGATCAACGTGCTGGCGGTCAACACCCGCTCGAACAAAGAGGACAACACGGCGCTGATGTCCCTGACCATCGAGATTCCGGGGCTGGACGCGTTGGGTCGGTTGCTGGGGCGTATTTCCCAGTTGCCGAACATTATTGAGACCCGGCGTAATCGCACGCCATGAGTAGCTGGACGAGCGCGGACTGAAATGTGGGAGCGGGCTTGCTCGCGAAGGCGATCTAACAGTCAGCGCTTCTCTTG